>JBMSWZ010000463.1:0-2001 GCA_049425105.1 Cephaloticoccus sp. | reverse complement strand
ACTACGCGGGTCCGGCGGAAAGGGGCTGACGGTTCTCGCGCAGCACCTCGAGGAGGCTTTCGCTGAGATTCATGAATGGGAAAATTGAGCGGGCGCGCAGGCCGCGCTTTGTGATTGGACTGAGGCAATCCCCTGTCTAAGGAGGGCGCGATGAAAATCGTCCACGTGGCCAGCGAATTGTTCCCCTATATGAAAACCGGGGGGCTCGCCGACGCAGTGGCGGCGCTGGCGGGGGCCTTGGCCGACCAAGGGCACGAAGTGGTGGTGTTTTTGCCGGGCTACCGCTCGACGCTGGCACATCCGGACGTGGCGGGGGCCGAGCGCCGGCTGCGGTTGAAAATCGAGATGGGCGATGAATTTCTGTCGGGCTACGTGCGCTCCTTCGGCCCGCGCCAGAATCTCACGGTGCACCTGGTATGCCGAGACGAGTTTTTCGACCGGACGAATCCTTACGGCAACGGCGAGCGCGATTACGAGGACAACGCCGACCGGTTTGTCTTTTTCGCGAAGGGCGTTGTCGACACCCTGCGGCTGGCGGATGTGCAGGCGGACATCGTGCACGCGCACGACTGGCAGGCCGCGCTGGTCCCGCTGCTCCTCCGCATGGCGGAGCGCCGACACGGGCACACCCTCGCGCCGCGCACGGTGTTCACGATCCACAACATCGCGTTCCAAGGCATTTTCCCGGCGCGGTTTTTTGCCCGGACGAACCTGCCGGACGAGCTCAACAACATCGACGGCCTGGAATACTACAACCAGATCAGCCTGATGAAGGGCGGCATCCTTTACGCGGATTGCGTGACGACCGTAAGCCCGCGCTACGCCCGGGAGATCCAGACGGCGGAATTTGGGTGCGGGCTTGACGGCGTGGTGCAGACCCGCGCGGACGACATCAAGGGGTTGTTGAACGGCATCGATACTTCGGTGTGGAATCCGTCGGTTGATGCGCATCTGCCGGCGCGGTATTCCGCCGCCGACCTGAAAGGCAAGGCCGCCTGCCGCGCCGCGTTGCTGAAGGCGCACGGGTTTGACCCGAAGTTCAAAGGCCCGGTCTACGGGATGATCTGCCGGCTGACGGAGCAGAAGGGCATCGACCTGCTGCTGGCCAACGTGAATTTTTTCAAGCGGGAGAACTGCCGATTCATCCTACTGGGACGCGGCGAAGCCCGTTACGAGGAGGCCTTGCAGGAACTGGCGGCGGAAGCGCCGGACAAGGTGGCGTTGAGCCTGAAACTCGATGAGGGCGCGAGCCACCTGATCGAAGCGGGCGCCGATTTCTTCATCATGCCGTCGCTATTCGAGCCCTGTGGCCTGAACCAAATGTATTCGCAGGCCTACGGCACGATCCCGTTGACCAGTGAGGTGGGCGGCTTGGCCGACACGGTCATCGATGCGGATCGCGACCCGGCGGCCGGGACCGGACTGACCTACCCGGCCACGGCGGAGGGGCTTGGTGCGGTCTTGCAGCGCTCGCTGGCCTTGTTCGCCGATTCGCAGCGTTTGGCCGCCGTGCAGCGTCGCGGGATGGAGAAAGATTTCAGCTGGCAGACGGCCGCCCTGGCCTACGAGGAACTATACCTCGAGTCGTTCTGAGGCCCGGCCATGACGAAACCGATCTTGGTGTGGTTTAGGCGCGACCTGCGCGTGGCGGACAATCCGGCCCTGCATGCCGCCGAGTCTTCCGGTGCGCCCGTGGTTCCGATTTATATCCGCGACGACGCGGCCGAGAGCGATTGGCCGGATGGCGGCGCGTCGCGTTGGTGGCTGCACCACGCCTTGGTGCAGATGGCGGCGAGTCTGCGCGAGCGCGGCTCGCGGTTGATCTTGCGGCAGGGCGACGCCGCGACCGTGCTCCGGGAGGTGATCAAGGAGTCGGGCGCCGCCAGCGTGCACTGGAATCGGCGTTACGAACCGGCGCTCATTGCCCGGGACACCCGCCTCAAGGCGATGTTGACCGAGCAGGGGCTGGAGGTGCGCAGCCACAACGCGGCGCTGTTGTTC
>JBMSWZ010000462.1:0-2008 GCA_049425105.1 Cephaloticoccus sp. | reverse complement strand
CCTGGTCTACACCCGCCGCGGGGCCCACAACGACCACGTCTTCCGGCACCGCGCCCCGCTGTTCATGGCCCAGGTCGACCCGGACCGACTCGTCGTCCTCCGCGCCACCGAGCGGATCCTCGTGCCCGAGCACGGCGCGCGGCTGGGGAACTTCGGCGTGACGCAGATCAGCGAGCACGAGACGTGGGTGACCGTGGCGGAGTGGATGCAGACCAACCGGCCGATGCTCATTATCCCGCCGGACAATCCCTGGGGCGCGCAGAACCGCGTGTTTGCCGCGCGGATACGCTTCGACCTGCCACCGGCGTCGCGGGCCGTGGCGCGGTCGGCCGCGCTGGCCCGGCCGCGGCGGCTGATTTTCAACAACGATGGTGGCGGCGACACGCGCGTGCCGGCCGAGCCGCTGCCGAAGCCGCGGGATTTTCTCGCGCTGCGCACCACGCCGCTCGTGGGCACGCAGGTCGACACGGTCGTCTTCGACACCACCAGCGGCACGTTCGGGCGCTTCGCCCACCGTACGGCGGTGGCGGAACCGTTCCTGGTCCGCGAGGGCCGGTACCGGAACAACCTCCTGCCCGACCTCGCCCCGCTGGGCACGGATGCGCTGCGCGTTGTGAGCGAGTACGGCCGGGAGGTCGGGCAGGAGGTGTTCTGGGTGATGCGGATGAACGACACCCACGACGCCTCGAATCCGCTGCTCTGGCCGAAGTTCAAGGAGCAGCACCGCGAGTTCCTCCTTGGCACGAAGGAGGCGCCGCCGAAGCGCGGCATGTGGACCGCGGTCGACTACGGCCGGCCCGAGGTGCGTGACCTCGCACGCCGCACGATTGCGGAGGTGGCGGCGAACTACGACCTCGACGGCATCGAACTAGATTTCTGGCGCCACCCGGTGTTCTTCCGGAAGACCGCCGCCGAGTTGCCGGTCGGCGACGAGGAACGGAGCCTGATGAGCGCGCTGCTACGCGACGTCCGGACGGACCTCGACGCGGCGGGCCGCCGGCGCGGTAGGTACATCCTGCTGAGCGTGAAGACGCCCGACTCCGTCAGCTACTGCCGGGAGATTGGACTCGACCTCGAACGCTGGCTGGCGGACGGCTCTGTGGACCTGCTCGTGCCCGGCGGCTATTTTCAACTGAACCCGTGGAGCGAAAGCGTGGCGCTGGCCCGGCGATTCGGCGTGAAGATCTACGCCTGCCTGGCCGAGAGCCGCGTGCGCGATGCGGCGGGTGTCGCGGAACGCAGCAGCCTTGAGGCGCTGCGGGCGCGGGCCCTCGCGGCGTGGGCATCGGGCGTCGATGGCATCCAGATGTTCAATCACTTCGATCCGAAGTCCCCGCTCTGGCGGGAACTGGGTGACCCGGCGGTGCTGCGCCCATTACCGAAGGTCTACTTTGCGAGTATCCAGGGCGCGTCGACGTCGCGCAGTTACTATCCCGCCCAGCGCCACATCACGCTGCCGACCCTGACCCCCGATGCGCCGGAAACCATCGCGGCGGGCGGCAGCCGGACCTACGATTTGTACGTCGGCGACGACCTGCGCACCGGCGGACCGCTCCGCGCGCGGCTCCAGTTGCGCACGGCTGCTCCGGCGCGTGGCGTGCGCGTGAAATGGAACGACGCGGACCTCGCGCCTGCGCCCACGACGAATCCGGTCGTTGGCGTCACGGCCGAAGTGCCCTCGAACGAAGTCACTCCCGGCCGCCACCGCATCACCGTTACCGCCATGGAGGAGATTCGCCTGGCCGACTTGAGCCTGCGCCTGGAGGCGAGGTAGCGGCGAGGGGGCCAAAGTATCGCGAGCATCCTGCTCGCCTCTCAGGCTTGGTTCGCGGCCGCCGACCAGGCCTGCGCCCGCGCGATATCGCGGCGGATGAAGAACAGGTAGCCGGTGAATAGCACCGCGCTCGCGAGCAGGAACACGCCGGGGATGCCGGCGAAGATGCCCGCGAGTCCGACCTCGCTCTTGAGGAAACCGGCGAACAGCACGCCCATGCCGCCGGCACCGGTG
>JBMSWZ010000461.1:0-2011 GCA_049425105.1 Cephaloticoccus sp. | reverse complement strand
CAAGATCCGGATCTTCTCCTCTGTCCTGTATTTTTTACCTTTCATGTCTGGGTCCCTCTTGGCCCAGACTAACTCCCAAGGCGGCTTAAAAATTCGAGGTCACGTCAAACCCTATTTAATGCAAGTGGATATTTGCTTCCTCATCCCACCACGAGATTGAGAATCTTGCCGGGGACAAAGATGACCCGACGGATCGCCTTTCCGTCAAGGTGCGGAGCCACTTTGGGATGAGACGTAGCTGCTTGCACGGCATCCTCTTGTGAAATTCCATTCGGAAGCAGCTGGTCGCCGCGGTACTTGCCATTGACCTGGAAGACCAGCTTGCACTCGTCTGACTGCAGCCATTTCGGCTCATAGGTCGGCCAGGGGGCCGTCCCGATCGAGCCGGATTCGCCCAGGCGTGCCCAAAGCTCTTCGCAGAAATGGGGCGCGAAGGGGGCCAGGACCTGCAGGAACTGCTTCATGGATCTGGGCGTGACGGACTCGGCTTTTTGCAGCGCGTTGGCGCAGATCATCATTTGCGATACGGCGGTATTGTAGCGCAGTGCCGCGATGTCGTCGCCGACCTTGCGGATGGTTTCGTGCAAGGTGTGCAACAGGTCTTCGCTTTCGACGGCGTCGGCGCGGAGCTTGGGGTGCGGTTGACCTTCGGCATCCACGCACTCGCGCCAGATCTTTTGCAGAAATCGAAAAACGCCTTCAATGCCGCGAGGATTCCACGGTTTCATGGCATCCAACGGCCCGAGGAACATCAGGTAGAGGCGCAGCGCGTCGGCGCCGTATTTCTGGATCACGTCGTCGGGATTCGCGACGTTGCCGCGGCTCTTGGACATCTTCTCGCCGTCTTCGCCGAGGATGATGCCCTGGTGAAACAGCTTGGTGAAGGGCTCGCTGGTCGGCACGACGCCGAGGTCGAACAGCACCTTGTGCCAAAAGCGCGCGTAGAGCAGGTGGAGCACGGCATGCTCGGCGCCGCCGACATAAATGTCGGGCGTGCCCCAATACGCGAGCGCCTCCGGCGAGGCGATGGCCTCGGCGTTGCGCGGATCAACGTAGCGCAGGTAATACCAGCACGAGCCGGCCCACTGGGGCATGGTGTTGGTTTCGCGGCGGGCCCGAATCCAATGGGCGGCGGGTGGGGGCTCCGTGGCGGGGACGTCCGCTACCGTGCCCGGTTCGTGCCAGATTTCCAGCCACTCGGTGATGCCTGCGAGCGGGCTCTCGCCGGAGCCGGTCGGGTCATAGCTATTCACCTCGGGCAACTGCAGGGGCAGGGCGGACTCCGGCAGCGGCAGGGCGTATTTGGTCTCGCCGTCGATCGCCGCCGTGGCGGGCTCGTCCGGGACCGGCAGGTTGCCGGCGGCGGTGGCGGTCCGGTAATCGGTTTCGCTTACCCACACGATCGGGAAGGGTTCACCCCAGTAGCGCTGACGCGAGAACAGCCAGTCACGGAGCTTGAATTGCACTGTGCTGCGACCGCGGCCGGCCGTTGCGAACTGCTCGTCCAGGCGCGCCTTGGCTTCAGCCGGAGTCAGACCGTCGCAATCGCCGGAATTGATCAGGCGAACCTCGCCGGTCTTGTCGCAAAACGGCAGTTCCACCGCGGAGCCGTCCGCGGGCGCAATGACCTGGGGAATCGGCAGATCGAATTTTTGCGCAAACTCGAAGTCGCGCTCGTCGTGCGCGGGCACGGCCATGATCGCGCCGGTGCCGTAGCCCATGAGCACGTAGTCGGCGGCCCACACCGGGATGCGCGCGCCCGTCGCCGGGTTCACGGCGTGCAGCCCGGTGGCGACGCCGGTCTTCTTCTTCGACTCCTGCCGGTCGACGTCGGAGCGGTTCTTCGCCCACGCCGCGTACTCGGCGAGGGCCGCGTTGCCGCCGCGCTCGACCGCGCGCTGCACGAGCGGGTGCTCGGGCGCGACCACCATGTACGTCGCGCCGAAGAGCGTGTCCGGCCGCGTGGTGAAGACGGTGAGCGGCTCGTCGCCCTCGACCTCGAAGCGGATCT
>JBMSWZ010000460.1:0-2014 GCA_049425105.1 Cephaloticoccus sp. | reverse complement strand
CCGGCGATGAGCGCGACGGTTTCCTCGTCGTTCATGGCCATGCGGGCGAAGGTCTCGCGGATGTCCTTGGCAGCGGCGACCGGGTCAGGGTTGCCGTCCGGCCCCTCGGGGTTGACGTAGATCAAGCCCATCTGCACCGCGGCGAGCGGGTTCTCAAGGTCGCGTTCGCCGGAGTAGCGGCTCTTCGGGTTGTTGCTCAACGCAAGCCAAGTATCCTCGGCGCCCCAGTAAACGTCCTCCTCGGGTTCCCACACGTCGGCGCGACCGCCGCCGAAGCCAAAGGTTTTGAAGCCCATCGACTCGAGCGCGCAGTTGCCGGCGAGCACGAGGAGGTCGGCCCAGGAGATCCGGTTGCCGTATTTCTGCTTGATCGGCCAGAGGAGGCGGCGGGCCTTGTCGAGGTTGGCGTTGTCCGGCCAGGAATTGAGCGGGGCGAAGCGCTGCTGGCCCGAGCCCGCGCCGCCGCGGCCGTCACCGATGCGGTAGGTGCCGGCGGCGTGCCAGGACATGCGGATGAAGAACGGGCCGTAGTGACCGAAGTCGGCCGGCCACCAGTCCTGCGAATCCGTCATCAGCGCGTAGAGGTCGGCCTTGAGCGCCTTGTAATCGAGCTTCTTGAACTCCTCCACATAATCGAAGTCCGCGCCCATCGGGTCGGACAGCGGCGAGTTTTGGTGCAGCATCTTCAAATTGATCTGGTTGGGCCACCAGTCCTTGTTGGTGCGGCCGCCGGCGCCGCCGTGGCTGGGTTTCGGCATCGTGCCGTGGAGATGCGGGAAGGGGCATTTGCCGCCGCCGTTTTCCGAATGAGGGGATTCCATGATTAACTCCGATCGAATGCTGCGTTGGGTTGTTTGGGTTCCGAAAGGGGCGACCGCGCGGAACGGTCGCTGGCCGGGGTTTTGCGGTCAGAAGCTGACCGAAAGACGGGATTAAATCAAACCCTGGGCTATTGTTGAAATACTTTGTTCCTTTTGCCTCTATAGGCCCTGCCTATGGAAATGCACCAGCTGAGATACATGGTCGCCCTCGCCCGCACAGGAAACTTCTCCCGCGCGGCCGAGCAGTGCAACGTGGCCCAGCCGTCGCTCAGCCAGCAGATCCAGAAGCTCGAGGACGAGCTCGGCGAGCGGCTCTTTGACCGCATGAAGCGCCAGGTGCGCCTGACCGCGCACGGTCACGCTTTCCTGCGCCGCGCGGTGCGCATCCTCGAGGAGGTCGATGCCGCCCGGCGCGAGGCCAGCGACGCCCTCGACCTCAAGCACGGCGCCGTGGCCATCGGCGTGCTGCCCACCATCGCCCCCTACGTGCTGCCGGGGATCGTCGCCAAGTTCAGCGCGCAGTTCGCCGGCGTGGAGCTCACCGTGCACGAGGACACCACCGCGCAACTGCTCAAGCTTGTGCACGCCTACGAGATCGACTTCGCCCTCGTGGCCGAGCCGATCAACGACGACCGCCTCGTCGTCACCGAGCTCTTCACCGAGGAACTCCTCCTCGCCCTCCCCCCGAAACACCGGCTCAACCGCCGCCGCACCCTCGCCGCCGCCGACCTGCGCGACGAAAAACTCATCGTGATGAAAGCCGGCCATTGCCTCGGCGACCAGGTGCTGGGCTTTTGCGAGCGCCAGGAAGTGAAGCCGCAGATCAGTTTTCGCAGCGCGCAGCTCGAGACCGTGCAGGAAATGGTTTGCGCCGGCCTCGGCCTCTCGCTCGTGCCGGCGATGGCGCGCCGCGCCAAATCCCGTCGCGCGCCCGACTACCGTTCGCTCAAGGCCCCGCGCCCCGAGCGCAAAGTCGTCCTCGTCTGGCCGCGTCAGCGCCCGCCCGGGCGCGCCGCCGCGGAGTTGGTGAAGCTGTTCACCGCGGCGCTGCGTTCAGGGAGTAGCAATGCGGCAAGCTGAGCGCTAAGGAAAAGACCACCGCGGCGAGGGCGCCGCGGCTCCAAACGCTGCTCCGCGCCCGACTACCAATCCCTATGGAGACGCGCCGCCCCCGGCGCGTGGTTTGTATGTTT
>JBMSWZ010000459.1:0-2016 GCA_049425105.1 Cephaloticoccus sp. | reverse complement strand
GGGTGGCCGGCGGATCGCATGACCGCCTCGGCCGCGGCCCGGCCGGTGATGCGGCCGCGCGAGCCGATCTGCACGTTCTTGTTGTAGGCATTGCGGATGCGCGACTGCGCATACAAGCCGAAGAGCATGGGGATGATGATGAGGGCTATCCAAAGGATCATGGCAGTAGAAAGGTTGCGCCTAACTTAACCAGCCGCCCGGAGTTGCAAGTCCAAGCGGTCGGAATGGAAAAAAGCCGCGGGGTTATAAGTTCCGCGGCTGCGAGGGCAAGACTGACGGGACGGCTCAGCCGAGGGCCGGGACGTCGACCCACTTGCGCTCCGCCCAGGACTTGAGGCCGAGCTCGGCGAGCTGCACGCCCTTGGCACCCTCGAAGAGGTTCCATTGGAACGGCTCGTCCTTCACCACGTGGCGGAGGAACAGCTCCCACTCGATTTTGAAGGCGTTGTCGTAAACGCCCTGATCCGGCAGCCGCACCCAGCCGTCCTTGTATTTGATCGGGCTGTCGACGTCGGGATTCCAGACGCAGCGCGGGGTGGCGGCGATGGACTGGGCCTTGCAATCGCGCAGGCCGGCGACCGCCGTGCCCTTGGTGCCGTCGACGTGGAGCGTGAGCAGGTCATCGCGGTCGACGCGGGTGGCCCAGGAGGAGTTGAAGTGGCAGATGACGCCGTTGGTCAGTTCGAACGTGGCGTAGGCCGCATCATCGGCCGTGCACTTGTAGGGTTTGCCGGCCTCGTCCCAGCGCTGCGGGATGTGCGTCGCGCCCAGGCAGGTAAGGCTCTTGATGTCGCCGAAGAGGTTCTGAATCACATACTGCCAGTGGCAGATCATGTCGACGATGATGCCGCCGTCCTCTTCCTTGCGGTAGTTCCACGACGGGCGCTGCAGCTTCTCGTGCTCGCCGGTGAAGACCCAGTAACCGAACTCGCCGCGCACGGAAAGGATTTCGCCGAAAAAGCCTTGGTCCATGAGCCACTTGAGCTTCACGAGGCCGGGGAGCCAAAGTTTGTCCTGCACGACGCCGTGCTTGAGGCCGGCGGCTTGGACTTCCTGCGCGAGCGCGAGCGCCTCGGCGGAGGTCGTGGCGGTCGGCTTTTCACAATAAACGTGTTTCTTGGCGGCGATCGCCTTGCGCACGCCGACCGGGCGCTGGCCGGTCAGGGTGGCGTCGAAATAAACCTGGTTGTTCGGGTCGGCAAGCGCCGCGTCGAGGTTCGTGGTGTAGCGCTTCACGCCGGCGCGGGCGGCCAAGGCGGCGAGTTTCGTCTCGCTGCGGCCGACGAGGATCGGGTCCGGCATGATGATCTCGGAGTCGCTGAGCTTGATGCCGCCTTGGTCGATGATCGCCTTGATCGAGCGCAGCAAGTGCTGGTTCGTGCCCATGCGTCCGGTGACGCCGTTCATGATGATGCCGACTTTGTGTGTGGTCATAGTGGTAAAGGAGGGGGTTGTGAGGGGCAACGAGTGTAGCGTGCCGCCCGGGCTTGCGTTAGAACAGTTCCGACTTTTGATAGCACAAACCCGATATGCCGGCCTGGAGTCCCATCCTCATCCAAAAGATCGAGATTCACGCCCTTGGCTTTGTGCTGCGCAAACTGCAGCTCAACCGCCATCGGGACACCGAGGTCAGCACCCACCGGCACGGCTACACGCAGCTCATCCTGTTCCTCACCGGCGAAGGCTACCAGATCGTCAACCGGCGGCGACATCACGCCCGCCCCGGGGACCTGTTCATCATTCCGGCCGACACCCCCCACGGTTTCGCGGCGCTCCAATCCAGCCGGCCGGTCTGTCTCGTGCTCGACTACGAGGTAAAGGAAAGCCCGCGGCTGCGGGCGCTCCACCGTCGGCTGCCGCCGGAGACCCTGAACGAATTACACGGCCTGCTCGCCCAGGTTCCGCCCAAGGGTCGGCTGACGCTCGCCGAGTACGCCCCGATCCTCGCGGTCGTGGCCCGCCTGCTGGGGCATGGCCCGGCCGCCCCTTCTTTACCGGCACCCTCGCCACAGCTTT
>JBMSWZ010000458.1:0-2020 GCA_049425105.1 Cephaloticoccus sp. | reverse complement strand
CCCACGGCCCACCTGATTAGCGCTTGCCGGGGGGGCGGACGCCGGACTTGGACCAGTCCCACGGTTTGAAACCGAGCTTCAGGGCGGGGGAGTTCTTGGCGAAGGTCCAGGTCTTGCGGCCCTCCGTGATTTTGGGGTTGGCGATGACCGTGAGGGCGTCGTGACCGGCTTGTTTCCACGCGGACCAGCTGAACTTGCGCGGGACGTCCTTGCGCGTGGCGGGATGCCCGCAGGGCGGGAGCTTGGCGCCGGGGAACCAGATGAGGTTGGCGTTGGAGACAAGGGCGTCCCGGATGTCGCCGCGGTAGCCGCCGGCGAAGAGCTTTTCGGAGGGGCCGATCAGGACGTTGTTGAAGAATGACGCGCTGCGGTGGGCCTCGACGCGGTAAACGGAGGCGAGCGCGTGCGCGCCGCGGGCGAAGATGTTGTGACGGACGACATTTTCGCGGCCGTAGTGAATGTTGAATGGCGCGTCCTTGGTGTCGTGCACGAGGTTGTGCTCCACGAGAAAGTGGGCGGTGCCTTCGTCGAGATAGATGCCCCAGCCGCCGTAGGCCTGCGACCAGATGTGGTGCAGGTGGTTGCCGCGGATGACCGTGCCGGGCTGGATGCCGAGCGTGTAAATGCCGCCCATGTCGCTGAGAATGCCGGCGCCGATGTGGTGGATGAGGTTGTGCTCGATCCGGTTGTTGCGGGACGGCGTCTCGCGGAAGCCCCAGGTCCAGCCGGTGGAGATGCCGGTGTAACAGGTGTCGTGGATGTGGTTGTGCGCGACGGTGCAATTGGCCGCGTGCGTGAGGAACACGCCGACACCCTGGTGAAAAATCCGGCCGATGGTGTGGATGTGGTTGTCGGTGATTTTCAGCTGGCCGGTCAGCGCCTCGGTGTGGCCGTCGAAGTCGGAACCGCCGGCGCGAATACCGCCGGCGCCGAGGTCGTGCAGGTGGTTGCCCACGGCGGCGCACTCGCGGCAGCCGTCGCCGAACTCGAGGCCGTAAAGACCGGCCTGGTGAATCTCGCAGTCCTCGACCGCGCAGCCGCGCGCGCCGCGGAAGGTGATCGCGCCCGGCACATAACAGGCCGCCTGCGGACTGCCGCCGATGGGGAGGTCCTCGCCGTAGGTGCGGTGATGCGCCGGCACCTCGGGCACGGGCGAATACCAGTCGGCGTGCCGGAAGGTCAGGCCGTGAAACGAGAGGTCACGCACGTGCGCCGTCCAATGGGCGTCGAGCGTCTCCTTGCCGCTGTTGAAGAACTGGCCGGTGGCGTTGACGAAGAGATGCAGGCGCGGCGCGCGCACCTCCGTGTTCGCCGGGGTTTCGCCGGGCCGGGGCAGGTAGTGCAGGCGCCCGGTCTCGCGATTGAGATACCATTCGCCGGGCTCGGTCAGCGCCTCGAACAGGTTGTCGATGTAGTAGCGCGCGAGGTCGTTGTTGCCGTGGGCGTCCTCGTAGGCCTCGTAGAGCGCGAAGGCGCTGCGACGCGCAAAACTGACCCAGCCCGTGCGCGGATTCAGCGCGGGCTTGGGAAGGCGTTCCTCGATCCAGTAGTGCAGGACCACGAACTCGGCCGCCGGCAGCGAGGCCCAGTCGGGCGAGACGTCGCCGGGCTTCGGCTTGAAAGTGTCGCGGCCGGCGAAGAGGTCGGTCTTTTCCGGTTCGAGGATCTCGCCGATGCGCAGGACGTTCTTCGCGCCCGCGGCGTCCGGGCTGAACTTCGGGTAGCGCGCGCGGGGGGCGCGGCGGCCGTTGACGAAGAGCGAGCGGAAGAAGCGTTTGCCCTGGGCGACCGCGGGGAGATCGAGCGTCCATTCCGTGCGGCCGTGGCGTTCGCCGACCCGCCAGCCGGTGAGACGCTCGCCACCCTCGAAGATCGGCCGGGCGCGCGGGGCCGCGGCGTAACGGGTGGACGAATCCTCCGGGCCAAACCCGACCGTCTCGGCGAGTTCGTAGACGCCGTCATGCACGAGGACGGTGACCGGGCCGGTCACTTTGCCGGCGGCGCGCAGCGCGCGAAGATT
>JBMSWZ010000457.1:0-2022 GCA_049425105.1 Cephaloticoccus sp. | reverse complement strand
GCGGCCAGCGCACCAGCACCAACGCCCGCACCCGCAAGGGCGCCCGCAAGACCATCGGCGTCACCAAGGCCGCCAAATAATCCTTTCCCACCATGGCTGAAGAAAAGTCCGATCCCAAGACCGAGAAGCCGGCCGCCGCCGCCTCGGCCCCGAAGCCCGCCGCCGAAAACGCCGGCGCCCCGACCGAGCAAAAGCCGGTTGAGACCGTGGGCGGCGTCGCCAAGCAGCCGACCGCCGAGGACCTCCTCAAGGAAGAGCTGGGCACCATCAAGATCCGCAAGGCCAAGGGCTCGAAGAACATCACCTCGGGCATCGCCAACGTCCTCGCGTCCTTCAATAACACGATCGTCTCCATCACCGACCAGAAGGGCGCCGTGATCGCCTGGTCGAGCGCTGGCAAGTGCAACTTCCGCGGTTCCCGCAAGTCCACCGCCTACGCCGCCCAAGTCGTCGCTCAGGACGCCGCCCGCAACGCAATGGCGCACGGCCTGAAGGACATCGTCATCCGCGTCTCCGGCCCCGGCATGGGTCGCGACAGCGCCATCCGCGGCCTCCAGGCCATCGGTTTGGAAATCACCTCCATCGTCGACGTCACCCCCGTTCCCCACAACGGCTGCCGCCCGCGCAAGCGCCGTCGCGTCTGATCCGACCCTCAACCACGAAACACCCTCCTTCCATGGCCCGTTACACTGGACCCACCACTCGCCTCAGCCGCCGCTTCAACCAGCACATCCTCGGTTCCGGCAAGGCCCTCGAGCGCCGCGCTTATCCGCCCGGCCAGCACGGCCCGCGTCTCCGCCGCAACAAGCAGTCGGAATACGCCGTCGGCCTCAACGAGAAGCAAAAGCTCCGCTACATCTACGGCCTCCTCGAGCGCCAGTTCCGCCGCCTCTTCGAAAAGGCCAAGCGCGAGCGCGGCGTCACCGGCGAGCGCTTCCTGCAGCTCCTCGAGACCCGCCTCGACAGCACCGTCTATCTGCTCGGCCTCGCCAAGTCCCGCGCCGCCGCCCGCCAGTTCGTCAACCACGGGCACATCCGCGTCAACGGCCACAAGGTCGACATCGCGAGCTACAGCGTGCAGGCCGGCGACGAGATTGAGGTCAAGGGCGCCCCGGCTTCCCGCCAGATGGCCACCCGCAACCTCGAGGAAAACCGCATCCGCAACGTTCCCGGCTGGCTGTCCATAGACAACGAAGCCCTGAAGGCCAAGGTCAACCGCCTGCCCACCCGCGACGAAATGGAGCAGGGCATCAACGAGCAGATCATCGTCGAGTTCTACTCGCGCTTCTGATCGGCCCCGCCGCCACATTCTCAACCCTCAAAGCTCAACCATAGAGTCCATCGCCATGCCCAAACGTCTCGGAAAGTTCGAACTCCCGAACAAGCTCACCAAGGTCGAAGAAGGCTCCACGGAGACCTACGCCAAGTTCATCGCCGAGCCCTTCGAGGCCGGCTACGGTCACACCATCGGCAACTCGCTCCGCCGCGTACTCCTCAGCTCGATCGAAGGCGCCGCCATTTCCTCGATCAAGATCGAGGGCGTCAGCCATGAGTTCCAGAGCATCGATGGCGTCGTCGAGGACGTCACCGACATCGTCCTGAACCTGAAGAAGATCCTGATCGTCTCGCACAAGCGCGAGCCCCTCAGCCTCCGCATCAGCGTCAACAAGGCCGGCGCCGTCACCGCCGCCGACATCCAGGCCGACGCCAACATCACCATCATCAACCCCGACCAGGTCATCTGCACCCTCGACGCGAAGCGCGCCTTCGACGCCGAGATCGAGATCAAGACCGGCCGCGGTTACTGCCCCGGCGAGCAAAACAAGAAGGAAGAGCAATCCATCGGCGTCATCCCGATCGATTCCCTGTTCTCCCCGGTCCGGCTCGTGAAGTATGCCGTCGAGAATACTCGCGTCGGCCAGATCACGGACTACGACAAGCTCATCCTCGAGGTCTGGTCGGACGGCCGCATCACGCCGGACGACGCCCTCAAGCAGGCCGCCTCGATCCTCAAGCACCACC
>JBMSWZ010000456.1:0-2024 GCA_049425105.1 Cephaloticoccus sp. | reverse complement strand
GGACCACGTACACGTCACCCCGCTGGGACTCGATGCCGGGGATCATGGCCCAGCCACCGGCGGCGAACGCGTGTTCGTTCACCACCAACTGGTCGAAGTGCACGATGATGCGTTCGCTGGCGACTGCGTGGGGGAAGCTCGCCGCGTGGGAAATCGCCGGCAGCCGGTAGACGCCGCGTTCCGCCGCCCGCGCCAGCAGGGCATCGGCATGACCCTCGCGCGGGTGCAGGCGGGCGAGTCCGCGGCCGTCGCGACGGTGCTGCATGAAGGCCGTGGCCGCACGCTCGCGCACCTCGATGTAGCCTTCGGCGAGCGGGGCATAGGCGCGGTTGGCGGCGACGTTGAACACCACGAGCGCGGGTGCGAGCCAGGGCAGGATTCGGAATGGTTTTTCCGGCGGCGTCGCGAACTCGACGAGCATGAAGATCAGCATCGCCCACGCGAGGGCACCGAGGACGAGGTAGCGGGAATTGATCGTCTCGCCGGCGAGCTCCGCGCGGCCGAACGCCACCAGGGCCAGCGCGCCCAGCGCGAAGAGCGCGCTGAACATCGCCAGCGGTTCGCGCGTGAACGCCCCGCCGGCCGCAACCACGGCCAGGCCAGCGAGCAGGACGATGCCCGCCACCGGCCCGAAACCGGCGTCGCCCAGCGTCAGCGGCCCGCCCAGCAGCGCCAGCCAGTACACCGGCACGTCGATGAGATTCCGCGCCCCGGGGTCGGTGATCTGGTGGCCGGGATTGAATTCGAATCCGTACAGAAAGACCGCCAGGACCATGGCTCCGCTGCCAACCCAGCCGGCGAGCTGCCGCCGGCGGTTCTGCTGCCAGAGCAGCCACGCGCCGACGGGCCAGACGAGACAGCCGTGCGCGAGGGTAAACGTCGCCAGCAAGCCGAGCAGGATGGCCAGCATCACGCCACGCCGCGATCCGCGGTTCAGGGCCGCGAGGGCGCCCACGACCAGCGTCACCACCTGGAAGTGGTCGATGGAGGAACCGGACCAGAGCAGGCTCTCGAAGTGCTCGAGCTGGAACATCAGGAATGCCAGCACGACGGCCAGCCGGAGGCGTCGCGCCCAGCCCGCCATGCCGAGTACGAGGATCGCGCAGGTGCCGACGTGGAACAGGTTCCCGATCGCGCCGATGACGTGAAAGTTCACGGTGCCGGTCAGCCAGTAGCTGGCGGCGAACATCAGCCGGCTGGTGACCGTCCGGTGCTCGTTGTTCACCGCGAACAGACGATCGAGCACCTCTTCCCATCCCGCCCCGGCGTCGAGGTGCAGGATCAGGTCGAGCGCAGTGTCGAATTCGTCCCAGAAGACGATGTTTCGGCTCGCCGCCACCACGATGGTCGCGATGTACACCACCGGCGCCGCGGCCAGGAGCATCCAGCCGAGGAGGACGTGGGTTCGGTTGATAGACAGCGGGCGAAACAAGGAAGGAACGGGTCGTCGTGGGTGCGACGCACGCAGCGCCGTGGATGTTTCGGCGGCCGGTGCAGGGTTGATGTTCGAGGTGCCGGCGGCGAAAGCGCAATCCTGGATCTCGGTGGCGCCGCCCGGCAAAAGATTGCGCACCGCCGGGAAGAAACCAGCATTCGGGCCGTGAAACGCTTCGCTCCGATCGTGCTGCTGTTGTCGCTTCTGCTGGTGGTGGCTCCGTTCGGCATCGCCGCGGCCACGGCGCCGGCCCCCGCCGCCGCACCCGCCCCGGCGAAGAACGACGCCTCGCCCGCGGCCCCGATCGCGGCGGCGCTCTCGACCGTCACGGGCATCGCGATTTCTCCGCTGCTCGGCACGAGCGGCTATGGCGCCTACAAGTGGTTCACGGCAAAGGACGATGCCGCCAAGGCGGCACTGCCGTGGTTCGCGCAGGTGAAGTTCTGGCTTCCCGCCCTGCTGATCGTCGGCGTCTGCGCGCTCAAGGACTCTTTCGGCGCGGTGGTGCCGACGGGGCTAAAGAAGCCGCTGGATATGCTGGAGACGATCGAGAACAAGTTCAGCGGTCTCGTCGCAGCAGGCGCGGTGG
>JBMSWZ010000455.1:0-2032 GCA_049425105.1 Cephaloticoccus sp. | reverse complement strand
CCGGCCGCGTCGATCAGGTTGGGGGGGAGATGAAACAGAAGCATGATTGCGGAGGGTCATGTTTCCGGGAATAAAGCCGGCCGGAGCAACTCAGAACTGGAATGAACGACAAGGCCTTCAGTCAGCTGGTGGACGCGCACTACACGCCGCTCTACCGGTTTGCCCTGAGCTTGGCCCGCAATCAGGCGGATGCCGGGGACTTGGTGCAGCAGACGTTCTACATCTGGGCCACGAAGGGCCAGGCCCTGCGTGAAGCGGCCAAGGCCAAGGCTTGGTTGTTCACGACGCTTTACCGCGAATTCCTCCGCGTGCGCCGGCGCGAGACGCGGGCGACCTCGTTGGAAGAACTGCCTCCGGGTGACCAAGATGTGGCCGCCGAGGAGATCGATCGGACGGTGCGGCTGGGAGCCATGACCGTGATGGAGGCGCTGCAGGGAGTCGACGAGGTGTTCCGCGCGCCCTTGACGCTCTTTTACCTCGAGGAACTTTCCTACCAGGAGATCGCGGAGACGCTGGAAATCCCAATCGGGACCGTGATGTCGCGGCTCTCGCGGGGAAAGGCCCAACTGCGGGGCGAGTTGAACCAAGCCGGCAAGTCCGGCCGCAAGATCGTGCCTTTTGACGACGCCAAGGAGAACCAAGCGCAATGAACAACGACGAAGCCAAGTTTATCCTCCGGGCCTATCGCCCGAGCGGGCTGGATGCGGATGATCCGGCCTTCAGCGCGGCCCTTCTGCAGGCCCGCCACGATCCCCTCCTCGGCGAGTGGTTTCGCCGGGAGCAGGCCCTCGACCTGGTCGTGGCCGGCAAGCTGCGCGAAATCGCGCCGCCGGCGGAGCTGCGCGAGCAGATCATGGCCGGCGTGCGCATGAGCCGACGCGCGCACCGGGTGCGCAGCCGCGTGGCCGCCTGGGTGGGCCTTGCGGCCGGTTTGGCCGTGGTGCTGGCCTTGGGTGACCTTTGGCAGGGGCTGCGCGTCGAGGCGGCGCAGCAGCGCCTCGCTGCCTTCACCGTCGATGACACCCGCCACGGGGATCACCATGCGGAGCAGGGCGCCTTGGTGAAGGATCTACTCGCGCGGCTGGGCCGCTCGGAGACGGCCTTGCCCGGGTCGCTGCCGATTGATCTGGCGGCCTTGAAGCGCGATGGCTGCCGCACGGTGACTTTTGCCGGCCGCGAGGCGATCGAAGTTTGCTTCAACCGCGACGGCACGTGGTATCACCTTTACGTCATGGAACGCGGCTCGTTGCCGCGGCGATTCTTCGGTCGCGGTCCGTCGACCCTGACGGAGGGTGGCGCCGCGGTCGCGGTTTGGTCGGACGACCGTTTTGACTACGCCGTGGTCAGCCCGAAGGGGCAGCCCGCGCTCGACCTGCTCACGGCCTGACCAGCCGGCGTGGCGGGCTTATTCAGCGTCGAGGAAGCTCGACTGCTTGGGCTGTTTGGCCCGCAGGCGGGCGGCTTCTTCCTCGGGGGTGGGGTTGAGGTGGCGCGGCGGGCGGGTCGTCATCTGCGCGACCGCGGTTTCGCGGGCGCTGACGATCCGGTCGCAGATGGCGTGGATGTGCAACTGCAACCAGCGCGCGGTGCTGCTGTGGGCGGTGTAATCCGCGGGGCCATAACCGTGGATGCGGCCGGACTGCAGCAGGCGGTCGTTCTGGGCGAACTCGCCGCTGTGCGCGGGATTGTAGACGCCGTAGGTGCGGCCGCCGCCGCCCTTGACGACGGAGAAACTCGGGATGTCGCTCGGGCCGTCGGCGATGTAGATCATGTTTTGGAACGGGATGCGGCGGTCCTCCGGCTTGACATTCGCATTCACGTCGATGGCCGGGTTCTTGTTCGTGCCCTTGTTGATCTCGAAGAGCGCGCGGGTCTTGGTCGTGTTGTCGATGACCATGCCGATCTGCGCAATGACGGCGTCGGCCGTCAGCTCGATCTCGTCTTGACGAAGGAAGCCTGGTTGGAGGGGGTTCTCGATGAACTCGCAGCCCCAGATTCCGTCCACGTGGTCGGCGATGGCGCTGCCGCGCAC
>JBMSWZ010000454.1:0-2049 GCA_049425105.1 Cephaloticoccus sp. | reverse complement strand
TTCCGGAGGCGCAGGCGGTTTACCCCGTCTTCTTCCAACCGGGGCCCAGCGCCCATCAATTCATCCAGGCCACGCTCAAGCAATATCCGACCATCGTGCAGTTCCCGAATTGGGAGCTCATCGTAGGCGACGCGTTTGCGGGTCAACAACTGCGCATGGCACGTGTCGAGCAGATGCAAAAGCGAGCATCCGCCGACAAGACCAAAAAGCCACCGGCCAAAGCGGAAGCGGCGACGGGCAAAGTGCCCAAAGCGCCGACCCCTTCGGCCAGTGCCAAAGTGTCTGCTTCATCGAGCGCGGCCCTTCGGCAAAAGGCCGACTCCGCACTCAAGGCCCGAGGCGATCGCAACGCCCTCGAAGCATTCATGGAGTCCATCGTGTGATGCGCCTTCGCCAATCAACCAAGAAAATTTTGCCAAGGAGATAACATGGCTGAACTTCTCATTACCAATCAGGTCGGAGCACGCGAGGATCTCGCGGACCTGATCGCCGTCGCCGATCAAAAGTCGACGCCGCTGCTCTCGATGGCTCGCAAGAGCAAAGAACCGACGAACCCCTTGTTTAGCTGGCTCGTCGACGCAATGAACGAACCCGTCCTCGACGGCGTTCTTTCCAACCAGGACGCAACCACGTTCGCCAACCAGGCTGCCAACCGCGCCCGCCTCTACGGCCGCATCCAGAAGATGTGGCGTCTGCCCAAGGTCGACGACCTCGCCGAGTCCGTCTCGGATGTCGCCGGCATCGGCCGCAAACGCGAGATGGCCCGTTCGGTGACACGCTCCCTCCAGGAGCTCGCCCGGGATCTCGAGTCCGTGTTCTGCTCCGATCAGGACAGCACCGAGCAATCCGGCGTCACGCCCTACAAAACGCGTGGCCTGGGCAGCTGGCTGAGCAATGCGGCGCAAGCAGATTCGGCTACCGCCGTTCCCACTGCCTACCGCACCCCGGCCACCTCGATCAGCACGACTGCGACCAACAGCATCACGGATGGCACCATCCAGGCGCTGCTCCAGTCCATCTACGAGCAAACCGGCAAGAGCAAGAGCTACACGCTCCTGTGCGGACCCACGCTCAAACGCCGCTTCACCGGCTTCCAGCAGGTCCAGTTCGGCAGCGCCAACACCGGCGCCGTCATCCGCACCTTCAACCAAGACAGCTCGGACATGAGCTACTACGCCAAGGTCGACGTTTTCGTCGGCGACTTCGGCGAGTTGGCCCTCACCCCGTCCCTATTTCTTGCGAAGGACCAAGTCGCCGCTTCCCAGCTGCGCCGCGGTTACATCCTGGACATGGACGGCGTCCACATCCGCTACAACCGTCGCCCGCGCTACATGCCCTTGGATGACGCCGGAGGCGGCCCCCGTGGCATCGTCGACACGATCGCCGCGTTGCAGGTCGATAACCCGCTCATGCACGGCAAGATCGCCAGCACCGGAGACTAATCGGAGGAATCAAGCACTATGACAACTAACGTGTTCCGCAGCCTCCACGAGTCTCCTCGTGGATACAACTACCGCTTCGTTATCACCCACGAGGATTTGACGACGGCGGCTGACAACACCGCGCAGGACATCACTCTCGTGACCCTGCCGGCCTACAGCGTTGTGAAGAGCGCCGCCACCTACTTGAAGACCCCCTTCAAGCAGAGCGACGACGCCTCCTACAACAGCAACACCGTCATCGTCGGCGACGCCGGCAATGACGACCGCTACATCGCGTCGCAGCAGATCAACGAAAACGGCTCCGAAGTCTTGGCCCAGGCCCAGGCTTCCACCACGCCGTTCGCCAACACTGCCGCCACCGCGGTCGTCGCCAAGTTCGCCTCCATGGCGAGCTACAGCCTGGCCGACCTCGACACCGGGGAGATCCACATCTTCCTCGAAGTCGCCCAGCTCGACAGCCTCACCTAACCGATGAGGTAGCACGCACTTTGCGCCCCTGGGTCATGTCGCCAACTCGGCAACTCATGGTGGGATTCAGGGAAAACTCCCAGGGGCGCAAAAGCGTGAAACTTCAAACCACTAAGGCTGAAGGCTGAAACTTGAAGCC
>JBMSWZ010000453.1:0-2049 GCA_049425105.1 Cephaloticoccus sp. | reverse complement strand
CACCTTCGACGGCGTGCACACCAGCATTGCCAGCCTCCCGGGAATGGCGGAGCGCACGATTTTCCTGCACGGCTTTTCGAAGGCCTTCGCCATGACCGGCTGGCGCATCGGCTACGCCTGCGGCCCGGCGGTCCTGATCGATGCCATGATGAAGGTGCACCAGTATTCCATGATGTGCGCCTCGATCATCGCGCAGGAAGCCGCCCTGGAGGCGCTGACGCGCGGCTGGGAGAGCGTGCTCAAAATGCGCGAGCAGTATCACCGTCGGCGCGACCTGATTGTGCGGCGGTGCAACGAAATCGGCCTGAAGTGTCATTCGCCGCGCGGGTCGTTCTACGCCTTCCCGGAGGTCAAGGCGACTGGCATGGATGAAAAGGCTTTTGCCGCCGGCCTGCTGCAGGAGGGCAAGGTTGCGGTTGTGCCCGGCAGCGCCTTCGGCGCCAATGGCCAGGGCCACGTGCGCGCTTGCTTTGCCACCAGCTACGAGCAGATCATTGAAGCCTGCGACCGCATCGAGCGGTTTGTGCAGGCGCACCAAGGATGAAACGCATCGTCGCCATCGTCGGCCGGCCCAATGTCGGCAAGAGCCGGTTGTTCAACCGGCTGGCGCGCAAGCGCATCTCCATCGTGCACGACGAGGCGGGCATCACGCGCGACGTCATCTCGACCGAGATCGAGGACGGCGCCTACACCTTGCTGGACACGGGTGGCATCGGCCTGACCGGCAGCGACACCCCGGAGCGCATAACCGCGGCCTCCGAGCAGCAGGTGGACTTTGCCATCGAGACCTCCGGTCTGATCCTGTTCGTGATCGATGGCCTCAGTGGCGTGACGCCGCTCGACGAGCGCATTGCCGCGAAGTTGCGACGGAGCAAACGCGCGGTGCGGTTGGTGGTAAACAAGGCGGACTTCGACGAGGAGAAGGTCGAGCTGGCCGAGGCGTATCGGCTGGGGCTCGGCGAACCGCTCGCGGTCTCGGCGGAGCACGGGCGGGGCGAGGGGACTTTGCGGGCGGCGATCGCGGAGGCGTTGGGGCCGGCGCCGACCGCCGGGGACGCGGAAGGTCGCACGGCGAACGATCCCTTGTGCATTTGCTTCATTGGCCGGCCCAACGTCGGCAAGTCCTCGCTGAGCAACCGACTGCTGAAAAGTGACCGGTTGATCGTCAGCGATGTGCCCGGCACGACCCGCGACGCAGTGGAGCTTTCGTTTCTATTCAAAGGGCGCAACGGCAAGGATTACCCCTTCCGGCTGATCGACACCGCCGGCATCAAGGCCCAGACCAAACTGGCGGCGCCAGTGGAGTATTTTTCCCGGCTGCGCTCGATCGATTCCATCCAGCGCGCCGACGTCGTGTTCCTTGTGCTGGACGCGATGGAGGGCGTGACCCAACAGGACAAGGCGATCGCCGGCGAGGCCGTGAAGGAGCGGAAGCCGATCGTGGTGGTGGTCAACAAGTGGGACCTTGTGCACAAGGCTTTCCGACAACCCGAGGGCCTGCGCGGCTTCACCAGCGAGCGCGACTACCGCGAGAAATACGAGAAGGCGCTGTTCAACCGGCTGTTCTTTACCCCCGGCGCCCCCTTGGTCTTCGTGTCGGCGATGAGCGGTTACGAAGTGGACCGCATGATGAACGCCGCGGTGAAACTCAATCGCACGCTTGACCTAAAACTGCCCACGGCGCGGCTGAACCAGCTCCTGGGCCGGCTCACTGAGCGCACACCGCCGCCGGCGGTGGGCAACCGTCGGTTCCGCATTTACTACGCCACGCAGACCGGCACGCGGCCTTTCCGCATCCGGGTGTTCTGCAACCGAGAGGACAAGCTGTCCGAAAGCTACCGGCGCTACCTTGAGGCTGGTGTGATCGAGGAATTCAAACTGCAGGGCTGCCCCGTCTATTTTGACTTGGTCGGCAAGGAGAAGCACGCGCCGGGCACCCCCTACACCTCGAAGAACACGCTGAATGCCGCGAAGCCCAAGTGGCGCGCCGCGGAAGAGGCCGACGCGGGCGGCACGGCTCATCTGCTGCAGGAAGCCTTCGCGCGCGGC
>JBMSWZ010000452.1:0-2052 GCA_049425105.1 Cephaloticoccus sp. | reverse complement strand
GGGTTCCTCAAACACGCCCAGCTTGCGGTAGCGCTCGTAGCGCGCGTCGAGGAGCTTGTCAGGGGAAAGCTTGAGCAGGTCCTTGAGGTGCTTCTGCAGGCTGCGGCCGAGGGCTTCGGCGGCGGCTTCGGGGTCGTAGTGCGCCCCGCCCATCGGCTCGGGGATGACTTCCTCAACCACGCCAAGGTCCTGGAGCGTGGCGGCGTTGAGCTTGAGCGCCTCGGCGGCCTGGGCCGCGGCGGAGCCGTCTTTCCACAGGATGGCGGCGCAGCCTTCGGGCGAAATCACCGAATAATAGCTGTTCTCAAAGGTCACGACCCGGTCGGTCACGCCGATGCCGAGCGCGCCGCCGGAGCCGCCTTCGCCGACAATGACGGCGATGCTGGGCACCTTGAGCATGGCCATTTCGCGCAGATTGACCGCGATGGCCTCGGAGACGTGGCGCTCTTCGGAGCCGATGCCGGGGTAGGCGCCGGGAGTGTCGATGAACGAAAGGATGGGGAGCTTGAACTTCTCGGCCATCTTCATGAGCCGAAGTGCCTTCCGGTAACCCTCGGGCTGGGGCATGCCGAAGTTGCGGGCGATTTTCTCCTTGGTGTCGCGGCCCTTTTGTTGGGCGATGATCATGACCGCCTGGCCGTTGAAGAACGCCGTGCCGCCGACGAGGGCGCGGTCATCACGGAATTGGCGGTCGCCGTGCAGCTCGAGGAAGTCCTCGCAGAGCGAGTTGACGTAATCCAACGCGTAGGGCCGCTTCGGGTGGCGGGCGATCTGGACGCGCTGCCAGGGCGTGAGGTTGGAGTAGATCTCGCGGCGGGTCTGCTCGATCTTCTTCTCGATCGCGGTGATCTCCTTCTTGAGGTCGAGGTTGCTCTCCAGCGACTGCTGGTGCAGCGCGTCGAGCTGCATCGCGAGCTCGCGGAGAGGCTTTTCGAATTCCAACACGTAGGCCGGCGATTCCATGACGGGAAAATTACCGGGGCCGCGCAAGGCGTGTCAACGGGTGGGATTCAGTTTATTCCCTCAGCCGGATCGGGTGGGTTTTGCAATTGGTCCTTCCAGCCCAGCACCCGGGCCTGGGCCCCGAATTTCTCCGCCATGAGTTTGTCGCCCCGCTCCATCCAGATCCGCGAGAGCGTGGTGTTGATGAAGAGGTCGGCGGGCCGCAGGGCGTGGGCCTTTTCCGCGGCCCGCAAGGCGTCGTCGAGGGTCCGGCGGCTGAAATGGATTTCCGCCAGGGCGTGCCACACTGCGAAGGCGTCGGGCGCGGCCGTGGCGGCGCGGTCGAGCTTGGCGATCGCCTGGTCGGCATCGCCCATGGTGTAGTCAAAGGTGGCGTCGTCGATGACGGCCTGGAGTTCTTCCTCAGTCACAAGGGGCAGGGTAGGGCGCGCGGTCACGACCGCCAAGCCCGCGCTCAAAGAATCAGCATGGCGTCGCCGTAGCTGAAGAAGCGGTATTCGCGGGCGATGGCCTCACGGTAGATCTCATGGAGCCACGCGATGCCGTCGGTCGAGCCCGGGGCCAGAAAGGCCGACACGAGACAGAGCAGGGTGGAGCGCGGTTGGTGAAAGTTGGTGATGAGTGCGTCGACGCCGCGGAATTCGGCCGGTGGATAGATATAGATGTCGGCCTCGCCGACGAAATCGTCTGCGGGCGGTTGATCATGACTGCGCAGGAAATGTTCGACGGTGCGCACGGTGGTGGTGCCGACGGCGATGCGCCGGCCGGTCGGCGCGAAGAGCTGCGCCGCCGTGGCGCGGGGCAGCTCGTAGAGTTCGCGGTGAATGTCGTGCGCTTCCACCGTCTCGCTCGCGATCGGGCGAAACGTGCCCAAGCCCACGTGCAGGGTCACGTCGGCGGTGCCGACGCCCCGCCGTGCGGTCTCCGCGAGCAGCTCGGGCGTAAAGTGCAAGCCGGCCGTCGGCGCGGCGACCGCCACCTGCCGCGCGCGATCCGCGTAAACGGTCTGGTAGCGCGAGAGATCCTGGTCGCGCCGGGAATCGTCGGCGCGCTCGAGATGGTCGACATCTCCGCGCCGATCGTCATCCG
>JBMSWZ010000451.1:0-2053 GCA_049425105.1 Cephaloticoccus sp. | reverse complement strand
CCGAGGTGGTGCGCACCCGGCGCATTACAGACCTTGTGCTCGGTTATCCCTACAACATGGACGGCACGGCGGGGTTTAAGGCGAAGGAGGTCGATGCCTTCGCGGAGGAGTTGCGGACGCGCTTGGGATTACCCGTGCACTTGGTCGATGAGCGCCTGACGAGTTATGAGGCCGAATCGACCATTGCGCGGGACCGGCGTCGCGAGGTGCGCGCCAGCGGGGTGGTGGATTCACGGGCTGCGACGTTGATCTTGCAGGATTTTCTGGATCAACACCGGCCGCCGGTGCTGCCTGAAGAACCCGAGGACGCATGAAGAACACGCGTTGGAAATGCGTCTGCGCCTACGATGGCACCGGTTTCGCCGGCTGGCAGAGCCAGGCGCGCGGCCGGGCGATTCAGGATGTGATCGAGGAACGGCTCGGCGCCGTGCTGAAGCGTCCCGTGCGCATCGCCGGCAGTGGGCGCACGGATGCAGGGGTGCACGCGCTGGGGCAGGTGTTTCATTTTGATGCGGAGTGGACGCACGGGGAGCAGAAGCTTCTCCTGGCGTTGCGCACTGGCCTGCCCGCCGGCATCCAGATCAAATCCGCCAAGCCGGTGCCTGCGGATTTCCATGCGCGGTTCGACGCGACGGGCAAGCGTTACGAATTCCGCATCCATCGCGGCGACGCGGATCCGTTCACGCGGCCTTACAGCTGGGTGGTGTTTCGCGATCTCGATGTGGCCGCGATGCGCGACGCGGCGGCGCGTTTGGTGGGGAAGCATGATTTCCGCGCCTTCACCGCACTGAACGGCCCGGAAAAGGAGGACACGGTGCGCACGCTGCGGCGCCTGGACGTGATTTCCCGCGGCCGGTTGCTGCGCCTGGTCTGCGAGGGCGACGGGTTTCTCTACAAAATGGTGCGCAGTCTTGCGGGACTGCTGGAGTCGGTGGGCGAGGGCAAGATCTCGCCGGCCGAGGCGGAAGCGATCCTGCGTTCCCGGCGCCGCACCGAGGCCGTGCAAACCGCGCCGGCCCAAGGGTTGTTTTTGATGAAGGTGTTTTACTGAGCCATGTCGACCCTGTGGCAGCAAGTGAGCCGGGGATTCTCAGACGTGGTGTTTCCGCCGGTGTGCGTGCATTGCCGGGGCTTGGTGGAGGACAGTCCGCTGCGCCACGTGTGTGCGGCCTGCGCCGAACAGATCACTATGATCGGCGATCCGCGCTGCACGACCTGCGGGCATCCCTTTTATGGCGACGTGGCGGGCGCGCGAATGTGTCCGCATTGTGCGGATCTGGCGCCGGCGTTTCGCGAGGGCCGGGCCTGCGTGCTCTTGAAGGGTCCGGCGCGCGCCTTGGTGCATGAATTGAAATACCATCACGGGCTGCACGTGCTAGAAGACCTGGGGACGTTGTTTGCGCGCTCGCCCGGATTGGCGGAGTGGATCGACGGGGCCAAACTCGTGCCGGTCCCGTTGCATCCGCGAAAGGAGCGCGAGCGCGGCTATAACCAAAGCCAGTTGCTCGCCGAATGCCTCAACCGCGCCGCGGGTGGACGGGCCGAGGTTTGCCAGCTCTTGCGGCGCGTGGCGGATACCGAAACGCAGACGCATCGTGATAAGAGCGAGCGCCAAGCCAACCTGAAAAATGCCTTTGCCTTGGCGGAGGGGGTCACCATAAGTCCGGGGCACCATTATCTGCTGATCGACGATGTTTTTACGACTGGTTCCACACTTAACAGCTGTGCTCGCGTGCTCCGGCGCGCCGGCGGCCTGAACCTCGATGTCATCACCTTTGGACACGGCTGACGCCACCAGCCCCTTCACGAATTTCGACAAACCGACCTATTCGGTTCGCAAGACCCGTAAAAAGGAGATCCCCCAGGGCCTTTACACCAAGGACCCCGTCTCGGGAGAAACGCTCTTCACCAAGGATGTGGTGGAAAACCAGATGGTGGTGCCCAAGAGTGGTTTCCATTTCCCCATCGGCGCCCGCGAGCGCCTGGCGCCCCTCCTGGCCGAGGGGACCTTTGTGGAGACCGACGGCAAGGTGCGCTCGGCCGATCCGCTGGG
>JBMSWZ010000450.1:0-2053 GCA_049425105.1 Cephaloticoccus sp. | reverse complement strand
CCGCGAGCGCGCTCGCGGCGGGTTGTCCGGTCGTGGTCAAAGCCCACCCCAGTCACCCGGGTGTATGCGAACTCATCGGCGGTGCGATCGTTGCGGCGCTGGACCGAGTTGGATTACCTCCGGGAGTGTTCAGCCTCGTTTATGGCGGCGCAGACGAAGGCGCGCGGTTGGTGCGGCATAGCGCCATTGCGGCGGTGGGGTTCACGGGCAGTGTGCGGGCCGGCCGGGCTTTGGCGGAACTGGCGTCGGCGCGGCCGCGGCCGATTCCGGTGATGGCGGAGATGAGCAGCGTAAACCCGGTGCTCGTGCTCCCCGGCGCCTTGGCGGCCCGACCGGCGGAGATCGCGGCGGGCCTGGCGGCGTCGGTGACGTTGGGCGTGGGTCAATTCTGCACCAACCCGGGGCTGGTGCTGCTGCCGCCGGGGGAGGGTGCGGCGGTTGAGACGTTTGTCACCACGTTGCGCGAAAAGCTGGTCGCCACGCCGGCTGCGCCGATGCTGAGTGCCTCATTGCGCAAGCATTACGTGCAGGGCGTGCGGACGCTGGCGGCGGAACCGGGAGTAGAGACGCTGGTGGCGCCGGTGGACGATGCCGGACCGGGTGGCGCACGTGCGACCGCCGGCCTGTTGCGAGTGAGCGCCGAAGCTTGGCTGGCCAGTGATGCCCTGCGTCACGAAGTCTTTGGCCCGGCAACGTTACTCGTCACTGATTGCGATGGCCCCCTCATGCGCCGCGTGCTGGAGACTTTGGGCGGGCAGCTCACGGTGACACTGCACGGCGAACCTGCCGACCTGACGTCCGCCGCCGACCTGCTCGACACAGCGGAGCGAATTTCCGGCCGCGTCGTCTGGAATGGTTTCCCCACCGGCGTGGAGGTAAGCTCCGCGATGGTCCATGGCGGCCCCTATCCTGCCACCACCGACGGACGGTTCACTTCAGTTGGCACACGCGCGATCGATCGCTTCCTCCGCCCGGTGTGCCGGCAGGGCTTTTCCGTGGTCTAAAACGCAGCCTTTGCCTCAGGCGAAATTGTGGTGATAAAAAACGTGAGCGACATGGATCCCTCCGGCTGATCCAAGCGTGCCTTGGAAAGCACCAACAAAAAGGCCAACGAGCGTAACTCGTTGGCTTAAATGGCTGCCCGGGCTGGGATCGAACCAGCGACCAAGTGATTAACAGTCACCTGCTCTGCCACTGAGCTACCGGGCAGTGGCGAAAAAGGAAGGTCGAAGAACACGGCAGGTCCTAGGGTTGTCAATGCTGCTTTTGGCGGAAAAGCGCCGAAATCCCGGGCGGGACAAAGTTTTGATTGCCTTGGAGCGGGCGGTCGCCTCTTATCTGTCCCTTTTCCATTTACGCCTGCCCTCAATTCCGGGGCGACAGGGGTAACCGAAACATGAGCCAATACATCCTGAACACCAAGGCGCGCAACCAGAAGGGTCGCAGCGCCTCGCGACGCCTGCGCAAGGCGAACTGCATTCCCGCCATTCTTTACGGGAAGCACACCAAACCCGAGGGTCTTGCGATTGAGACGCCGGAGTTCACCCGCCTGCTGAAGGCCGTGGACGGCCGCGCGGTGCTCGTCGAGCTCGCCATCGAGGGTCGCAGCGACAAGGCGCTGTCGTTCCTCCAAGAGGTGCAGCGTGACCCGATCACCGACCGCTTCCTCCACGTCGACTTCCAGGAAGTAAAGGCCGACGAGAAGATCGAGATCGACGTGCCGGTCCGCGCCAAGGGCGAATCGATCGGCGTGAAGAGCCAGAACGGCGTGCTCGAGATCCTCGCGCACGACCTTCGCGTGCGCTGCTTCCCGAAAGACCTGCCGGCCATCATCGAGGTCGACGTCACCGAGCTCGAAGTGGGCGAGGTCATCAAGGTTTCCGAGCTGCCCGCCATTGAGGGCGTCGCGTTCCTCGACCACAAGGGCCACCCGGTCATCTCGTGCGTCGAGCCCGTCGAGGAAGTGGCTTCCGCCACCCCCGCCGCGGCCGCCGCCGCCACCACGGACGCCGCTGCCGCGGCTCCGGCCGCCGCTGGCGATGCCAAGGCTGCC
>JBMSWZ010000449.1:0-2056 GCA_049425105.1 Cephaloticoccus sp. | reverse complement strand
CCGCACGGCGCCTGGACCGGCGAGTTGTCCGCGAGCGCGCTCTCGACCGCGACGGCGATCACTGCCCTGAGTCTCTTCGCCGGCGGCGTTCCGGCCGGAGCCGATCGCTGGCACGAACTCATCCGGCGCGGGGCCGCCTGGCTCGTCCGACACCAGAACCCCGACGGCGGCTGGGGCGACACGGTTCGGAGTTTCAGCAACATCAGCACCACGACGCTCGTTTGGGCGGCGCTGAGCCGCTGCGCCGACGTCGCCCCGGACCCCGCGCCCGGCCTCGCCGCCGCCGAGGCCTGGCTGACGCGCGCCGCCGGTTCGCTCGCGCCGGAGCGGATCGTCAGCGCGATCGAGGAGCGGTACGGCAAAGACCGGACGTTCTCGATTCCGATCCTGACGATGTGCGCGCTGTGCGGCCGGCTCGGTCCCGGCCGCGACGCCTGGCGGCACGTGCGGCAGCTGCCTTTCGAACTCGCCGCGCTGCCACAGGCGTGGTTCGGCGCCCTGCAGCTGCCCGTCGTCAGCTACGCGCTGCCCGCCCTCATCGCCATCGGCCAGGTACGGCACGGACTCGGTCCGGTCGGCAACCCCGTCCTGCACCGGTTGCGCACCGCCTGCCTCGCCCGCACCCGCGCCAAGCTGCGCCAGTTGCAGCCCGACGGCGGCGGATTTCTCGAAGCGACTCCGCTCACGAGCTTCGTCACGATGAGCCTCGCCGCGCTCGGCCTGTACACCGAGCCCGTGGTGCAGCGCGGCATCGCCTTCATCGCCGCGTCCATCCGCCCCGATGGCAGCTGGCCGATCGACACGAACCTCGCCACGTGGGTCACGCCGCTCTCGGTCAACGCCCTCGCGCCCTCCGGCCCCGTCGATCCGCTCCCCGCTCCGGAACGCCACCGCGTGCGCGACTGGCTCCTCGCGCAGCAGTTTCGCGCGGTGCATCCCTACACCCTCGCGGCCCCCGGCGGCTGGGCGTGGACTCATCTCTCCGGCGGCGTGCCCGACGCCGACGACACGCCAGGGGCGATTCTCGCCCTGCACCGGCTCGCGCCTGAAGAACCCGCGGTCAGTGACGCGATCAGCGCCGGCGTCCGCTGGCTGCTTGACCTGCAGAACCGCGACGGCGGCATCCCGACTTTCTGCCGCGGCTGGGGCCGGCTGCCCTTCGATCGCAGCAGCCCCGATCTCACCGCGCATGCGATCCGCGCGTGGACCGCGACCCGCGGCCGACTGACACCTGCGGTCGCGAGTCGGCTGGAGGCGGCGCTCGGTCGGGCGGTCGCGTTTCTCCTTCGCACGCAGCGCACCGATGGCGTGTGGGTGCCGTTGTGGTTCGGGCATCAGGAAGACCCCGCCGACGAGAACCCCCTCTACGGCACCGCGCGCGTCGTCCCGGCGTTGGGCGAATTGGAAGCGGCAAGCGCGGGTCCGTACGCCACTGCCGGATCTCCGCGCCGCCGGACTCTCACCGCCGCCCTCGACCGCGCCCAGGACTGGCTGGTCGCCCGGCAGAACGCCGACGGCGGCTGGAGCGGCGCGCGCGGCGCCGCGTCGTCCCTCGAGGAAACCGCGCTCGCGCTCGAGGCGCTGGCCGGCGCTTGGGAGCGTCCACACCTCGCCGAACCCGACCGGGCCGCCCTGCGGCACGCGCTCGCCCGCGGCGCGACCTGGCTCTGCGACGCGATCGAACACGGCCGCTGGCAGAATCCGGCGCCGATCGGGTTCTACTTCGCAAAACTCTGGTACTTCGAGCGGCTCTACCCGCTGACCTTCGCCACCGGGGCGCTGCACCGGCTGGCAAGACTCCGGTGAGGCGGGCCCGCATGTTCGCAACAACTCCTTGCTGTTGCTCCCGCCTCGATCTACCAGATCTCTGAACAGGAAGACCGGGGAGCGCGGGAAGTAGCAGCGTGGCGCACTTCCCGTCCTTCCCGGCCTTCCTGTTCCTCGGATTGGTTGGGTCGCGCTACGTTGTGACCTGCCATGATTGGATAAAATTTCCTCCCCATGAAGCGTTTCTTCCTGCCCCTCGTCGCTCTCATCGCCGCCGCCACCGCCTTCG
>JBMSWZ010000448.1:0-2059 GCA_049425105.1 Cephaloticoccus sp. | reverse complement strand
TCATCAACAATCAGATCGGCTTCACCACCGATCCCAGCGACGCGCGCTCCACCCGCTATTGCACCGACGTCGCCAAGATGATCGAAGCCCCGGTCTTCCACGTGAACGGCGACGACCCCGAGGCCGTCTGCATGGTCGCGCGCCTCGCGCTTGAATTCCGCGTCCAGTTCCATCGCGACGTCGTGATCGACATGTATTGCTACCGCAAACACGGCCACAACGAGAGCGACGAGCCCGCCTTCACCCAGCCGCTGCTCTACCGCAAGATCAGCAAGCACCCGCAGGTCTCCGCCATCCTCACCCAGCGCCTCACCGACGAAGGCACGCTCACTGCCGACGAAGCCGACGCGATCAAGTCGGAATACACCAGCGCCCTCGAAAGCCACCTCGAGAAGGCCAAGGCCGGCGAAGATCACCGCAGCGCGAAGCGCAAGGCCCTGAGCGAGACCAACAAGTTCGCCGGCTCCACCGCGGTCTTCCAGCCCGACTTCAACTTCGACCCGGTCGTCACCACCGCGAAGGCCGAGGACATCGCCGATGTCATCCGCGCCATCTCCACCGTGCCGGAGGGCTTCAACGTCAACCCGAAGATCAAGCGCCTGCTCGACCAGCGCGCCAAGGCCCATGCGAACGGCGGACCGATCGACTGGGGCCTCGGTGAGGCGCTCGCCATCGGCACGCTCCTGCTCGAGGGCACCCACGTGCGTCTCAGCGGCCAGGACTGCCAGCGCGGCACCTTCAGCCACCGCCACGCCGTGCTGCACGACATGGAGACCCTCCAGACCTACACCTCCCTCAAGCACGTGCGCAAGGGCCAGGCGATGTTCTGCGTCTACAACTCCCTCCTCTCCGAGGCCGCCGTGCTCGGCTTCGACTACGGCTACGCCACCGACTACGACGAGATGCTCTGCATCTGGGAGGCGCAGTTTGGCGACTTCGCCAACGGCGCGCAGGTCGTTATCGACCAGTTCATCGCCAGCGGCGAATCCAAGTGGCAGCAGACCTGCGACATGGTCCTCCTTCTCCCCCACGGCTACGAGGGCCAGGGCCCCGAGCACTCCTCCGCGCGCCTCGAGCGTTTCCTCACCGCCTGTGCCGAGGACAACATGCAGGTCGCCAATGCGACCACGCCCGCGCAGTATTTCCACCTGCTCCGCCGCCAGATGAAGCGCAGCTTCCGCAAGCCGCTCGTCCTGATGTCGCCCAAGTCCCTGCTGCGGCACCCGGCAGCCGTTTCGCGCCTCGACGAGTTCACCTCCGGCCGCTTCCACGAAATCCTCGAGGAAGCGAACGCTCCGGCGCAGGCGTCACGCATCATCCTGTGCTCCGGCAAGGTTTACTATGACCTCTGCGACTACCGCGACGAACACAAGATCACCGACGCCGCCATTGTCCGCATCGAGCAGCTCTACCCGCTCAACGCCGCCCGCGTGGCCGAGGTGGCCAATCGCTACCCCGGTGCCCGCTTGGTCTGGTGTCAGGAGGAGTCGCAGAACATGGGCGCGTGGAATTACATCGCCCCGCACTTGGAAGCGATCACCGGTCGCCGCCCCGCCTACGCCGGACGCGATGCCTCCGCCTCGCCGGCCGTCGGCTCCCTGGCCTTGCACCGCATCGAGCTAGCCGCCTTGCTCAAGGCCGCCTTCACCGCCTGACCCGCAACCTCCCCTTTCCCATGAGTCTCGAAGTCAAAATCCCCGCCCTCGGCGAATCCATTAACTCCGGCGTGCTCGCCAAGTGGCATGTCAAGGACGGCGACGCCGTGCAAAAGGACCAGCCGTTATTCGAACTGGAGACCGACAAGATCACGTCCGAAGGCGTCGCCGAAGCCGCCGGCACCATCAGCCTGAAGGTGACTGAGGGCACCGAGGTGAAGATCGGCGAAGTCGTCGCCGTGATCACCGAAGGCGCGACTGCCGCAACCAAGTCCTCCTCTGCCTCTGGAGACGCGGCGCCCCCGCCGCGTTCCGAAAACGAAAAAGCCGAAGCTCCCACCCAGTCCCCCGCCGTCCGCCGCCACGCCGCGGAAACCGGCATCGACCCCGCCACGGGCAAGGGC
>JBMSWZ010000447.1:0-2065 GCA_049425105.1 Cephaloticoccus sp. | reverse complement strand
ACAAACACGACCTCATCGCCGCAGGCCACCGCCGGGATGTCGGTCACGTCAACAATGGTTTGATCCATCGTCACGCGGCCAAGCACCGGACACCGACGGCCGTGAATCAAGACCTCAGCGCGATTGCTGACCGCCCGGGGAATCCCGTCGCCGTAGCCCGCACACAGCACGGCCACGGTGGAGTCGCGGCGGAGCGTGTGGGTGCGGCCGTAGCTGATCGTCGTGCCGGCGGGTAGAGTCTTCACGATGCCGACCCGGGTGTGAAAACTGAACACCGGCTCGGTGTGCACCTGCGCCAGCAGCGAGTTGGGGTGCGGCAGGATTCCGAATTGCAGCAGGCCAACGCGCACGGCGTTGAACGGGCTTTGTCCGGGCATGGTCTCCAAGCCCGCACTGTTGTCCGCGTGGACAAAAATCGTCGCCGGGTCGACGTCCGGGCAGCGGGCCAAAGCCGCGAGGAAACGACGCCGCTGCTCCGCAGTGTAGGCCGGGTCGTCGTCCGGGCTCGCAAAATGGGTGAACATCCCGGCGAGTTCCAGGTGCGGCGCGGCAAGGATCGTCGCACCCAGCGCCGGCGCCTCTTCGTGCCAGACTCCGAGCCGACCCATCCCGGTGTCGACCTTGAGGTGCACCTTGAGCCGCTTGCCGGCCGCGCGGCCCACCGCCTCGAAGCGGGCGACCTCGCCGGCGGTCGAGACCGTGGCGGCGAGATCGAGTTCGGCGAGAAACCGGTCCTCCTCCGGCAACAGGGGGCTGAGCAGGAGGATAGGCCACCCCGGGCCCAGCTCGCGCAGTTGCGCCGCCTCGGAGACATTGGCAACGGCGAACAAATCGGCGCCCGAATGCATCATGCGGGCAGCGGCGTGATGCAGTCCGTGGCCGTAGGCATCGGCCTTGACGACCGCCACGTAGCGGATGTGCGCAGGCAGCGAGGCCCGGATCAAGCGCAGATTGCGCTCAAGGGCCGCCAGATCGATGGCGGCCCAACAACGGTGCGGCGGAACGGGACGGTGCGGGGCGTTCATGGGGCGCGGTGGACTTGCGGCGTCCAGGTCTTGTATTCGGGATCACTGTGCAAGAACGCGTCGGGCTCGTCGCAGGGACGGAGCAGGTCGAGGTCGGCGGTCGCGGCGAACAAGGCCGCCAAGTCATAGGGCGTGGTCGCCACGCCGGCCGGGAGTTCAGACCAGTGGCGGAATCCGGCGGGCATCACCAAGGGCACGCTGAGCTCGGCCGCGGGTAACCGGCGCAAGGGCTGGCCGCTGACCTGGGCGTGCCAGAGCTGACGGCGGGCGTCGGCGATGACCGTGACGTCCGGGTTCGGCAATGCCCGGCAGACCAAATCGAGGCTTTGGTAGGCGTAAACCGGCCGCGGCCGCAGGGTTGTCCAGGTGCGCAAGGCGGTTGCGGCCGTGCGAATGCCGAGAATGGACCCCGGGCCCTCGCAAAAGATGAACGATTCGATCGTATTCAGGTCAGCGTTGAGCTCCTCGATCCCGGCGAACAGCGCGATACCCGCCTCATTGGGGGATGAGGTCCACGCCGGCGCGGCGTGCCGGCGCAGCCATCCCACCTGCACCGGCGCTGCCACAGCGTCGAGGACGAGGGCGGAGCCATGGCGGTCAAGGATTTGCCGGAGCGAGGGCATGGCCCCACGAAAGGCCGCCGTCCGCTGGCGCGCAAGAGTTTGAATCAGGCATTGACCGAGCTGGCGCCGGGGGTAACTTGGCGGGTTTACGTCTCAACTTCAGTCGATCCAAACCCGTGAACGTTCAACTCAACTCCATTTCCGATACCCGCAAGAGCCTGGTGGTCACCCTTGACCAGGGCGAAGTTGCCGCCGAGCGCGCGGCCGTGGTGGGCGAATTTGTCAAACAGGCCCGCCTGCCTGGTTTTCGTCCGGGCAAAGCCCCGTTGGCCATGATCGAGCGCCGCTACGGCAAAGACATCAACGAGGAGCTGCAGCAGAAGGTCGTTACCAAGGCCTACCGCGAAGGGCTGGAAAAACAGAAGCTGGACGTCCTCAACGTCGTGAACGTCGAGCCTGGCAGAATCGAGGCCGGCG
>JBMSWZ010000446.1:0-2070 GCA_049425105.1 Cephaloticoccus sp. | reverse complement strand
GGCCGACTGGCTCTAGTCTTGAGGAGGCCCTACGCATGCATGCGTATAGTCCGGTGGGCGGTATTCCGCTAGATTGCGTCCGCGTGCCCGGAAACGGTCAGCCCAAACCCGGGTCGCAGGTTTAAGTAGCCGCCGGTGAGTGGACACCGGCGGCTTTTTCCTGCCCATTTCGGATTTCCGCTTTACCGGTCCGGTCCGTGGGCCCAATACCAAGGGTCGTGGCCAAATCCCAAACCCTCGGACCTGACCCCATCCACGCTGCCATTACGCGGCTCGCCGAGGCCATTTCTTCCCGCCACACTGACCGTTCGGGGCTGATGCTGCTGGGCATCGCCAACGGCGGCATCGTCCTCGCCCGCCGGCTCGCGCGAGCCCTCGGCATCACCCACGTCGGGACCATCGACATCTCCTTTCACCGTGACGACATCGGCCGAAATCCGATTCCCAAGGAGTTTGTGCCGACGGTGATCCCGGCCGACGTCCACGGCTCCACCGTCATTTTGGTGGACGACGTCCTGTTCTCCGGCCGCACCGTCAAGGCCGCACTGGACGAGCTCTTTGACCACGGCCGGCCAACCAAGGTGGAGCTCGCCGTCCTCGTCGACCGCGGCGGCCGCATGCTGCCCGTGGCCGCCGATTACACCGGGCTCGCGCTCGACGCCGGGGCCGATGAAAAAGTCGTGGTGCACCTCGACGCCGACGACCCCGCCGCCGATTACGTCAAAGTCCACCCCCAAGCCAAACGCTGACCAATTTCCCGATGCCCTGGACGCGCCGCCACCTCCTGACCCTCGAGGAACTCACCCTCGCCGAGATTGACCAGATCCACACCACCGCCGCCGCCTTCAAGCGCACCTTGAAGCGGAGCGTGAAGAAGGTGCCCGCACTGCGCGGCAAGACCATCGTCAATCTCTTCCTCGAGCCCAGCACGCGCACCCGCATGGCCTTCGACATGGCCGCGAAGCGGCTGAGCGCCGACGTCATCTCCCTCGACGGCAACAGCTCGTCGCCCACCAAGGGCGAAACGCTCCGCGACACCGCGGAAAACATTCAGGCCTTGCAGGCGGACATGATCGTGATCCGCCACGCTGCCGCCGGTTCCCCGCTTTACCTGTCCAAGATCCTCGACATCCCGGTGATCAACGCCGGCGACGGCGCGCACGAGCACCCGACCCAAGGCCTGCTCGACACCTTCACCATGCGCGAGCGCCTCGGTTCCCTCCAAGGCCGCCGCGTCGTGATCCTCGGCGACATCCTCTTCAGCCGCGTGGCCCGCTCCAACCTCCCCCCGCTCACCAAGTTTGGCGCCGCCGTCACCGTGGTCGGCCCCGCCACCCTCGTGCCCCATTGGTTTGCCGAGCTCGGCGTGAAAGTCTCGCACGACCTGCGCAGCGCGCTCGCCGACGCCGAGGTGGTCATGCTCCTCCGCATCCAGCACGAGCGGCAGTCCAAGGGCATGTTCCCTTCCCTCGGCGAATACACCTCGATGTTCGGGCTCAACAAAACCCGCGCCTCCTGGCTCAACCCGCAGGCCATCATCATGCACCCCGGCCCGATCAACCGCGGCGTCGAGATCGACAGCGACCTCGCCGACGGCGAGCGCAGCGTGATCCTCGAACAGGTCACCAACGGCATCGCCGTGCGCATGGCCGTCCTCTACCTATGCAGCGGCGGCCAGCCCGAATACGTCACGGCGGCGGAATAAACCCACTTTGCCCATGCCTTCCCTCTGGATCAAAAACGCCCGCGTCATCGACCCCGCCACCAAGCGCGACGCCGTCGGCGACCTGTTCGTGCAGAACGGCCGGATCGCCGCTTCCCTGTCTCCCGCCGAGCGCAAGCGCGCCAAGGTGATCGACGCCGCCGGTCTCGTCGCCTGCCCGGGCCTGGTCGATGTGCACGTGCACTTCCGCGAGCCCGGCCAGACCCACAAGGAGACGATCGCCACCGGCACCCGCGCGGCCGCCGCCGGTGGTTTCACTACCGTCGTGTGCATGCCGAACACCACGCCGCCGGCCAGCAACTCGGGCACAATTAAATTCATCAACGACGCGATCAAGCGCGACGCGA
>JBMSWZ010000445.1:0-2070 GCA_049425105.1 Cephaloticoccus sp. | reverse complement strand
GACGGGCCTTGGCGCCGGGATGATCTGGTGGTGGCGCGGTCGGGCGGCGCGTATGCGCGCCTTATCAGGACGGCGCGCCGGCGGCCTTGAGGGCCGCGGGTGCCGGCCGGTTGAGCTGTTCGGCCAGCGGTATCGACTGCGCGTGAGCGGTGCGCTTCACGACCTTTTGGAAGAAGAGATTGTTCGGCACCTGAAACGTGGCGCCGTCCTCGGCCTCCAGCGTCGTGAAGAAGAAGTTCAGGTCGACCACGCGGCCCTTCATGTTCTCCGACTGCAGCTCGATCGTGTCGCCGATTTGAAAGGGCCGGAGGACGAGCAGGAGCAGCGTGGCGGTGGTGTTGCTGAGGATGCTCCACACCGCGACGAACCCGATGGCCACCATCGCGAGGATGGTGGAGAGCATTGCCCAGATGCCGCCGAGCTCGAAGCCGAAAACCCCGAGCACGAGGATGAAGGTCACGCCATAGACCACCAAGCGCGCGACCTTGCGCAGCGGCAGCACGTCGGTGTCGGTCAGCCGGGTTTGGCGGGCCAGCAGGGTCAGCGCGCGGCTGACGGCCAGCTGGCAGATGAGTCCGCCGATCAGCACGAGCACGGCGACCGGCACGGCCGCGAGCAGCTTCGGCAGGTGTTCTTGGAAGGCGGTGAAAAGTGTATCCAGGGTCATGAGTCGATCGAGGCGAGAGCGGGCGTGGTTTCGTTGTAGTCGGGGGTGGCGCCGCGCCGGGACGCGACCCACTCGCCGAGGCGGGTGGCGCGGGCGAGGCACTCCTTGTCGGGCAGGCGACCCGCGACGAGGCCGGACAGAAGTGAGGCGAGAAAAGAGTCTCCGGCGCCCACCGTATCCGCGACCTTCACCGCGCGACCGGGTTCCCAGTGCCAGGCGCCGCCGCGCAACAGGCCGGCACCGCGGGCGCCGGCGGTGATGCAGACCGTGCCCGACTGAAAGCGACGCGCGAGTTCGCGCGCGTCGTCCTCCTCGCGGCCGGCGCACTCGGCGCCGTCGTCGACCAACCGGGCGGCCTCGGCGGCGTTGAGCTTGAGGAAGGTGGCCTTGGCGGCGAGTTCGCGAACCAAGGGTAGATCGTCGTGCGGCGGGCGCAGGTTGACGTCGAAGACACGCTCCGCGCCGGCGGGCAGGGTGGCGAGGAGCCGGTCCAAGGCCGCGCGGTTGAATCCGGAACGTTGGGCGAGCGAACCAAAAACCAAGGCGCGGGCGGACATGGCGGGCCCCAGCGAATCCTGGTCCGTGGTGATCTGGTCCCACGCCACGCTGGGGGTGATGTCGTAGGTGGCGTCGCCGCTGGCTGAAAGCTCGGCGCGCACGTCACCCGTGGGCAGGCCCTGGTGCAGCGCGACCGTGTCAGTAGAAAGCCCCCAGGCCTTGATGCGACGCAGCAATTCATCGCCGAGGAGGTCGCGGCCTACGGCGGAGACGAGTTTCACGTCGGCGCCGTGCCGATGCAGGTGATAGGCGGCATTGAACGGCGCGCCGCCGGGAAACAGCCCGTCGGGCAGGAAGTCCCAGAGGATTTCACCGAAGCAGAGGATGATGGGTTTGGGGTCACTCATGATTGCCAAGGTGACGATGAGTGACGGATGGGTCTTGGTGCGGACGCGATGGCTGGCATCTGGACCGAGTAAGACGCAGAGGGGACCGTCGAACAAGGTTTCAGACGGCGAATTGGCGGTTTTGGATTGAGCGCGCCGGTGAATCCGGACTTGCTGCGCGCCGTAACCCCTATGAGCACCCGCAAATTCCGCGTTGGAATCATCGGTGGCGGCGGCATCGCGCAGGCTGTCCACATCCCCGGTTGGAAGAACCTCCCTGAAGTTGAGATCGTCGGCGTGGCCGATGTCTCCGAAGCCACGGCGAAGAAGGCGGCCGCCGCGGCCGGGGCCCCGCAGGTGTTCACGGATTTTCGCGACCTGCTGAAGCTCAACCTCGACGCGGTCGACATCTGCACGCCGAACAAGGTGCACACGCCCGCCGTGCTCGCGGCGCTCGGCGCCGGCAAGCACGTGCTCTGTGAAAAGCCGCTCGCGGTCACCACCGCCGAGGTGCGGGAG
>JBMSWZ010000444.1:0-2074 GCA_049425105.1 Cephaloticoccus sp. | reverse complement strand
ATGATCAAGAGCTGGGAGTCGCTGGTGAAGTTCTTCTCGAGCATGCTCAAGGAGGAGCTGCAGGCGAATCCCATGCGCGCCACCGGCGCACTGCTTTCAAAGGGTGCATTCAACGCCCTCAAGGAACGGATCAATCCGGAGCGCTACGGTGGCGCACCGCTCCTGGGCCTCAACGGCAACATCTACAAAGCCCACGGCTCCTCCAACCGACGCGCCATCCGGAGCGCGATCCTCGCCGCCCACGAAATGGTGAAGGCCGATATGAATCAGCACATCGAGGCCGACATCGCCCGCGCCAACGAACTGCTCGTGCAACCAGCCTTCGGCTAGAGCGTCGCCGGCGGTGATGGATCCATGAGTTCAGACTATCGGTGCCTGCCGCCCGGTGCGCAGCCCATCGTCGGCGATCGCCTTCACTTTACAAAACCCTTTTGATGTCCTCCCGCTCCACCGTCATCCTAGGCACCGGTTCCTATGCACCCGAGCGCGTCGTGACGAATGATGATCTCGCCCACATGGTCGAGACGTCCGACGAGTGGATCCGCACCCGCACCGGGATCCGGGAGCGACGCGTCGCAGCCCCCACGGAGCCGACCTCCGACATGGCGGTGCAGGCGGCCCGCCGGGCGCTCGCCGACGCCAACGTCAGCGCGCAGGAAATCGATTTGTTGATCGTGGCCACCCTGACCCCGGACATGCCGATGCCGGCCACGGCCTGTTTCGTTCAACCCAAGCTCGGGGTGCCGACGCATGCCGCATGTTTCGACGTCGCGGCGGCCTGTTCGGGTTTCGTTTACGCCCTCGACACCGCCTGCGCCATGCTGGCATGCGGACGCTACAAGAAGGCCCTTGTCATCGGCGTGGAGAAGCTATCGGCGGTGCTCGACTGGCTGGATCGCACGACCTGCGTGCTGTTCGGCGATGGCGCCGGGGCAGTGGTGGTGGGTCCGAGTGACGAACCGAACTGCGGTTTGATCGGCACAAAGCTCGGCACCTTTGGCGACGGCGCCGACCTGCTCTACATCTCGCACGGCGGGAGCCTGTTTCCCTCCACGCCCGAGTCGATCGTGGCCCGCAATCACTGCATCCGGATGAAGGGCAAGGAAGTGTTCAAGCTCGCCGTTCGCGCCATGGACGAGGCGGCACGCGATATCCTGGAACAACACGGGGTGCGCGCGGATCAGATTTCGCTCGTCATCCCCCACCAGGCCAACATGCGCATCATTGAGGCCATCTCCGAATATCTCGAACTCCCCATGGAGCGCTTCTTCGTGAACGTCGACCGCTACGGCAACACCTCCGCCGCCTCCATTCCCCTTGCTCTCGACGAGGCTCGGCGGGCCGGGCGGATCAAGTCCGGCGACCTGACGCTGCTCGTGGCATTTGGGGCGGGCTTGACCTACGGAAGTGCGCTGATTCGCTGGTGATTCTTTTTTCGATGCGTCCCGTTCCCGCCCGCCTGCCGGCTGTCCTCTCGCTCCTGATCTCTTTGTGCTGTCTGCTGACCGCAGTCGCCCGGGCGGACCTCGTCTGGAGCCCCCAGACCGGCTGGCGGCTCGAAGGTGGCGCCCTCTCCGGCCTCGCCGGCGCAGAAGGACGCAACGCTCTCGAACAGATGAACAAGGCGCGCAGCGCCGAGGAGGAGGGCAGCACCCGCAGCGCGATCAAGACCTACCAGGCGGTCGCGAAACGGTATCCAAATTCCATTTACGCGCCCGAGGCCCTTTACCGCTCGGCGCGGCTCCGGCTCGTGCGGAAGGAGTTCACGAAGGCGTTCGAGGATTTCCAGCAGGTGCTCGGCCGTTATCCAAACACCCGCCGCTTCAACGAAATCATCGGCGAACAGTACCGCATTGCCAGCGCCCTTCTCGACGGTGCCCGCGGACGCATGCTCTGGGGCATGCTCCCCGGCTTCACCCAGCGCGACAAGGCGATCGAATATTTCGAGACGATCCTCGTCAACGCCCCCTACAGCGACTACGCGCCCCTCTCACTGATGAACGTTGCCCGCGGCCACCAGCGGCTGGGCAATACGGCCGAGGCGATCGATGCGCTCGATCGCATGATCAACAAC
>JBMSWZ010000443.1:0-2076 GCA_049425105.1 Cephaloticoccus sp. | reverse complement strand
CAGCATGGCGCTGGCGTTCTTGCAGGCCGCGACGCAGGCGCCGCAGCCGATGCAGGTCGCGGCGTCCATGGCGAGGTCGGCGTCGGGCTTCGGCACCGGGATGGAATTGGCGTCAGGTGCGGAACCCGCGCGGGCCGTGATGAAGCCGCCCGCCTGCTGGATCTTGTCGAAGGCGCTGCGATCCGTGATCAGGTCCTTGATGATCGGAAACGCCTCGGCGCGGAACGGCTCGACCGTGACGACGTCGCCGTCGCGGAAGCTCCGCATGTAGACCTGGCAGGTGGCGACGCCGCGGCCCGGGCCGTGCGGTTTGCCGTTGATCGTGCACGAGCACGTGCCGCAGATGCCCTCTCGGCAGTCGTGCGCGAACGCGATCGGCTCCTCGCCCTTGGCCGTGAGCTCGTCGTTCACCACATCGAGCATCTCGAGGAACGACATGTTCGGGCTGAGGTTCTTCGACTGGTAATCGACGAACTTGCCCGGCTCCTTCGGCCCGGCCTGGCGCCAGACGCGGAGCGTGATGGATAGGGGGGAACTGGAAGGAGTGGCGGCGACCATGATCAGGTGGCGGATTGGCGATTGCGGGCGGCGGATTTCGATCCTCGGTGGCGGGCGTTCACTTGTAGTTCCGCACGCTCATCTTCACGAACTCGTAGTTGAGCGGCTCGACATTGCGCAGCGGGGTCTTGTCGGGGCCCTGGTACTCCCAGGCGGCGGCGTGACCGAAGTTGGTGTCGTCGCGCTTGCACTCGCCGTCCGGATGCTGGTGCTCCTCGCGGAAGTGGCCGCCGCAGCTTTCCTCGCGGGTAAGCGCGTCCCGGCACATCAGTTCGCCCAGTTCGAGGAAGTCGGCGACGCGGCCGGCCTGCTCGAGCGACTGGTTGAGCGTGTCGGCCGAGCCGGGGACGCGCACGTTGGCCCAGAACTCCTCACGCAGCGCCGGGATCTGCTGCACGGCCTTTTCGAGGCCCTCCTTGGTGCGCGCCAAGCCGCAGAACTCCCACATGATCTTGCCGAGCCGCTTGTGGAAATGGCTGACCGGCTCCTTGCCCGGGTTGCCGAGCAGGCGCTTCGTCATCGCGGTCACGTTTTCCTCCGCGCCCCTGAACTCCACGCCGTCGGCACTTGGCCGCGAGCCGGGCTTCTGCGTCGCGAGGTAGTCGCCGATGGTGTACGGAATGACGAAATAGCCGTCGGCCAGACCCTGCATCAGCGCGCTGGCGCCGAGGCGGTTGGCGCCGTGGTCGGAGAAGTTCGCCTCCCCGAGCACGAACAGGCCGGGGATGTTGGACATCAGGTTGTAGTCCACCCAGAGCCCGCCCATCGTGTAGTGGACGGCCGGGAAGATGCGCATCGGCGTCTGGTAGGCGCTTTCCGCGGTGATCTCGTGGTAGATGTCAAAGAGATTGCCGTAGCGTTCGCGCACGCCGTTCTCGCCGAGGCGGCGGATGGCGTCGGAGAAATCCAGATACACGCCCAGCCCGCTCGGGCCGACGCCGCGGCCTTCATCGCACACGCGCTTCGCCGCGCGCGACGCGATGTCGCGGGGGCAGAGGTTGCCGAACGCCGGGTACATGCGCTCGAGGTAGTAGTCGCGGTCGGACTCGGGAATCGCGTTCGGATCCTTGCCGCAGTCCGCCTTGTTCTTCGGCACCCAGATGCGGCCGTCGTTGCGGAGCGATTCCGACATCAGGGTGAGCTTCGACTGGTAGTCACCGCTGACCGGGATGCACGTCGGGTGGATCTGCGTGTAGCACGGGTTGGCGAAACACGCGCCGCGCTTATAGGCGCGCCAGATCGCGGTGGCGTTGGAACCCCGGGCGTAGGTGGAAAGATTGAAGACGTTGCCGTAACCGCCGGTGGCGAGCACCACGGCGTCACCGGAATGGCGGTGGAACTTGCCGGTGACGAGGTCGCGGGTGATGACACCCTTCGCATGGCCGTCAACGACCACTAGGTCGACCATCTCATGCTGCGTCACGAGCTCGATGGCGCCCGCACCGACTTGCTTGGAAAGCGCGGAATACGCGCCGAGCAGGAGCTGCTGGCCGGTCTGGCCGCGGGCGTAGAAGGTGC
>JBMSWZ010000442.1:0-2081 GCA_049425105.1 Cephaloticoccus sp. | reverse complement strand
GGGCCTGCGCCACGACCTTCACCCGCCGCCGCGCGCGGAGGTGTGGGACGCGGTCAATGCCGATTCCTCGTCGTGCTCCCGGAAACATTGCGACTGCGAGCGCTGTTTTTATCAGCGGGCCCGCGCGCGGCTGCGGACCGCGCAGGTCGTGATCGTCAATCACGCCTTGCTCTTCGCCTTGATCAACGCCGGCGGCGCGCAGGCGAACGGCGCCTCGCATGACGCGCGCGGCGTGCTTTTCCCGGACGATTTTCTCGTGCTCGACGAGGCCCACACCGTGCCCGGCGTCGCCACCGACAACTTCGGGCTTTCGCTCTCCAGTTACGGTGTCGATCGCGCCCTGAAATACCTCTACAACCCGCGGACCAAGCGCGGGCTGATGCGCAAACACGGCGGTGCGGAGGGCCAGCAACTGGTCCTTGATGCCTTCGAGGCCGCGGAGCAGTTCTTCAATTTCATCATCACCCACCTGCTTACCCCGCGCTCGGTGGTGCGCATCCGGGAACCCGACGTCGCCGAGCCCGTGCTGGATGGCCCGCTCGGCGCGCTGCACCGGCTGCTCGGCAAGCTTTCCGACCGACTGGAGGAAGGCCGCGAGCGCGACGAACTCCTCGAGCAGCGCCAACGGATCAAGGCCATCCAAGCCGGGCTCAATGAGTGGCTGTCGCTCGGCGACAAGGGGCACGTTTACTGGGCCGAGCGCAGTGGGCGAAAGCAAACCATCGTCACCCTCCGCGGCGCGCCCATCGACGTCGCCCCGGCGCTGCGCCAGCACCTGTTTGGCTGCGGCACGAGCATTGTCTGCACCAGCGCCACGCTCGCCATGGGCGGGGAGATCACGCCCTTCGCCACGCGCATCGGCGCCGACCAAGCGGCACGGGCGGCGGTGAAATCGCCCTTCGACTACGAGCGGAACATGCGGGTGTTCGTCGCCGCGGATGTGCCCCTGCCCTCGCCCCGGGAGGCCAAGCTGGCAATCGAGGCGCTGACCGACTACGTGCGATTTTGCACCGAGCGCGTCAGTGGCGGATCGCTCGTCCTCTTCACCAGCTACACCGACATGCGCGCCGTGGCCGGCGCCTTGGAGCCGGTCTACCGCGACTTGGGTCGTCCCTTCCTCATGCAGGGCGCAGACCTGTCCCGCACCGAGCTGGCCCGCCGAATGCGCGAATCCGGCAACGCCGTGCTTTTTGGCACCGACAGCTTTTGGACCGGGGTGGACGTCCCGGGCGAAGCGCTGGCCCAGGTGATCATCACCCGCCTGCCCTTCGATCCGCCGACCCACCCGATCACCGAGGCCAAGTGCGAGCACATTCGCGACCAGGGCGGCAACCCGTTCAATGAGCTGACTTTACCCGACGCCTTGATCAAATTTCGCCAAGCCATCGGCCGGCTGATCCGCACCACCTCCGATCGGGGCCTCATCACCGTGTTGGACGCCCGCGTCCTGGCCAAAGCCTACGGGCGGCTCTTCCTGGAGTGTTTTCCTCAGTCACAATTCACTCGCTTGACCATGTCCGATCGCGAAAACAAATTTCTCCCCTTCACCTGACCCGCCGTCTCGTCGACGCCCCCTCCGCATGATCCATTTCCGCGCCGCAGCTCTCACCGACATCGGACGCGTGCGCCGTCGCAATGAAGACCGCCTCCTCCTCGACGAGCCCAACTTGATCTTTGGAGTGGCCGATGGCGTGGGCGGACTCCCCGGCGGCGCCGAGGCGGCCGAACTCGTGCTCAACTCGGTGGGTGACGCGTTGAAGACCGCCCAAGACGGCCCGCCCGACCTGAAGGCGATTGTGCGGCGTGCCAACCGCGAGGTGCACCGCCTCGGGCAGGAACTCAGCCCGAGCACGGGCATTGGCTCCACCCTTACCATCGGCCAGGTTCGCGACCGTGAATTGGTCATTGGTCACGTGGGCGACTCCAAATGCTACGCCCTGCGCGGCGGCAACTTCTCCTGCCTCACCACGGATCACTCGGTGGAAAACGAAATGTTGGCCCGCCGAGCCCGCGGCGAGGAGGTCTACTTTCTCGAGGCCAACCGCCATGCGCTCACCCGCTGCATGGGCCAACCGGGCGAC
>JBMSWZ010000441.1:0-2089 GCA_049425105.1 Cephaloticoccus sp. | reverse complement strand
CGGTTGTATCCCGAGGACGCGTATCTGCCGGAGAGCCTGATCAAGCGTTACGGCTTGAAGCGCGGCCACCGCGTCGAGGTCCTGGTGCAGGCGCCGCAGGAGCACGAGCGCTGCCCGGCGGTCATCCGCATCGACCGGGTAATGGACCTGGCGCCGGCTGAAATCTCCAAGGTCACGCCTTTCGAGGAGCTGGTCCCTTATTACCCGCTGCAGCGTATCCTCCTGGAGGCCCCGGCGGTCCAAAAGGACGTGTCGATGCGCGCCGTCGACATCCTGACGCCAATCGGCTTCGGCCAGCGCGGCCTGATCGTTGCCCCGCCGCGGACCGGCAAGACCATTCTGCTGCAGAATATTGCCAATTCGGTTTCGGAGAATTTCCCCAACCACACGCTCATCCTCCTGTTGATTGACGAGCGCCCGGAAGAGGTGACCGACTTCAAGCGCAACACCAAGGGCGAGGTGGTTTCGTCAACCTTTGACGAGACACCCGAGAGCCACGTGCACTGTGCCGAAATGGTGGGCGAGACGGCGCGCCGCCTCGTGGAGCAGGGGAAGCACGTGGTGATTCTGCTCGACTCGATCACCCGTCTGGCCCGCGCTTACAATGCGCTGACCGGCAATTCCGGGAAGATCATGTCGGGTGGCATGGAGGCCACGGCGCTGCAGAAACCGAAGCGCTTCTTCGGCGCAGCGCGCAACATCGAGGGCGCCGGCAGCCTGACCATTATCGGCACGGCGCTCGTCGACACGGGCAGCCGCATGGACGAGGTGATCTTCGAGGAATTCAAGGGCACCGGTAACATGGAGCTGCACCTCGACCGCGGCTTGGTGGAGCGGCGCATCTTCCCCGCGATCAACATCGACCGCTCCGGCACCCGCAAGGAAGAGCTGATCTATCACCCGGACGAGTTGCAGAAGATTTACGGGCTGCGCCGCGCGATGCAGGGTCTCGGCCCGATCGAGTCGATGGAGATGTTGATCCAGCGGTTAAAGAAGACCAAATCCAACGCCGAGTTCCTGCTCGGGCTGCGCTGAGAAGGCTGAACCCCAATGACCACCGCCGCTGATGACCTTGTGCTTCAGCTGGTGTTGGCGGCGGGTCTGGCTACCCAAGCACAGGTAGATTCGGCACTGGAGTCTGCGCCGTTCGATGCAGTCGGCCACTTGGTCGCGCACGGGTGGCTTGATGCTGTGCGGCTCAACGAGGTGCTGGCCGAGTAATTTGGCATTACGCCGGTCGATGGCGGCCGCGTCAGCGTGCCGGCCGCCGTGCTGGAACTGATCCCCCGGACCCAAGCGCTGCATTACGAACTGCTGCCCTAGGGCCGAGTTGGCGAACGGCTGGAGGTGGCGGTGGCCGATCCGCTGGCCACGGACGGCGTGGATGCGATCGCCCATCTGCTGGGGGTCACGGTGGTGCCGCGATTGGCGCCACGGGCGGCCATCCTGGCGGCGATCAACCGGCATTACGGCTGCGGCACCGACGAACTCACGGCCATCTTGGCGGGCGACTCGGTCGCGGGGCCGCTGCGGGCGACCAAGATTTTCCCGGACATGGTCCCCAGCATGATCGAGGTGGGCGAGGAAACCGGCGCGCTGCCGGACATGCTCGTGCGCGTGGCGGATGGCTATGACGAGGAAGTGGACAACGCGGTGAATGCGCTGACCTCGTTGATCGAGCCGCTGATGATCGTGGTGATGGCGGTGATGGTGGGCACGATCGTGATCGCGCTCTTCCTGCCGATTATCCGGATCATCCAGTCTCTGGGCTGAGAGGGGCGCATTGACCTCAATGCGCTTGGCACTGGCCCATCCGCCTCCGGGTTTTCTTCGTTTTTCGTTCTCATGATCCTCCTCTCCGGTGCGAGGGTCGGTGCGGAGGAGGAGAAGGAGAACGATGGAGAGGCGTCAGCCACCGACGGGCCTTGTGAGCAAGGCGGTTTGCAAACCCGGGAGCCGCTCGGAAAATTCGTTGTCCGCGGATCCTTGCCGCAGCGCCCGCTGCACCATACCCATGCGGGCGTCGAGGTTGTCGATCATCGAGACAAAGACCGCCTCGGGGGTGGCGGCATAGACCGCGGCGCCCCCC
>JBMSWZ010000440.1:0-2092 GCA_049425105.1 Cephaloticoccus sp. | reverse complement strand
CACGGTCGTCGCCACCACCGATCTTTTGGTATTCAATCACCTCGCTCACGGCCAGCGGGATGAATCCCTCGCCCGAAAATTTCCCGAATATCGGGGATCGCTCCACGCGCGGCTTCACGGCGGCGTTGATTGGCCGGCCGGCTTGACATCGCCAGCTTGCCTGCGGGTTTATGCCATAGGATGCGACGGCACACCGACACTTTGCTTTGGTCAACGCGTGACCGCGCCGGCGGGGACGAAGAATCCAACGTTGCCACCCGTCAAATACGTCCCGCCGACCAAGAAATTCTTGCCTGAATTTCCCTCAGGCCGACCACATCGCATATTGATGACGGTCCGGTCATTGTGGCCGGCCGATGCCACATTGCGGGCGTTAGATCTGGCCCGTCACCTCCAACAGAGATTCCGCTGGGCGGTCCGGTTGGTGGCAACCGAGGACGGTCCGCTTCGCGAAGTATTTTTTTCCGCCGGGGTCGAGTCGTTGATAGTGGATCCAACGTCCTTTTTCACCGCAGCCGACGGCCCGCCCGCCGCCAGAGCTTTCGCGCAGTTGGGCCACCAGATTCGTTGGGACCACCTCGACGCAGTGGCAGTGTTCGATCCGAGCTGTGGCTGGGCGCTAGCCCACGCAGCGGACCGCGGCATCCCTTCGCTGTTCGATTGCAACGAGCTAGCGCCGCTGCAGGCCGACCCCACCGCGGGCGCTGACGTCCAAACACGTCTGAGCGAAGCCTGGCGTCGCGCCACTGCGGTGTGTTTCAGCTCGCAATTCGCCGCAAGGGCTCAAGCGCAGGCACTAGCCGGTTGCCCGGCGAAGATTATTGTACACTGGCACACGCCGGCACCCGGCGTCGCCGGTAGCGCCAGTTCCACCCGTCGCGCCCACGTTGGCCTACGCGCCGCAGACTGGCTGCATCGGCACCACCCTGCCACCGCCGCCCGCTGGGAATTCAGCCAAGGTCCCGCCACTACCTCGGTTAGAGCGGAGCTTTGTCGACTGGACGAAAAAGATACGCTGCCCGCAATGGTATCGGCGCCAGATTGGGACGTAAATGGCCTCGAGTTTTTCGTCGGCCCCCAATTTGGCCGTGGTCCATTTCGTCCCGTGCTAGATGCCTTGGCCGCAGGTATACCTACAGTCCTAGTCGACCATCCATTGGCCGAAGAGTTTTTTGGCGATCTTCGTCTCGGAAAAATCCGTGAGGATAACCCGATGGCTGCAGCCCATGCGTTGCTCTCTTATGAATCTCTGCCAGATTCTATTGTCCGGCCATCAGTCCGCGCATCTCACCGGGCGCGCGCGGCCCACGACCCCTCGGCACTCCTCCCGCAATGGGTTGAGCTCCTCTGCAGCGTCGCCGCTGATCGCGGCTAACGACTTGCCCCCTTCCGCACCGTCTGCCTTGGTCCGCCCAGCCGCGTGAACGAAAACGACTCCTACCGCGTCGAAGTTGAGCAACCCGAGAACTGGGAGTTCTCGGGCGAGCCGACGTGGATCAGCGGGTGGTTTCTCTCGAAGACCGGGGCAATTTTCTCGGACCTGCGCGCCGTTATCGAGGGCATCGCCTATCCCGGACTCTGGGCCCTGCCCCGGCCGGACATCGAACAACGGTTTCCAGGGCCACCCGAGCGCCCCCGTCCGGGATTCTCCATCCAGATTCGTCCGCCCCGCGGTCGCCATGTCCTGAAACTCGAATTGCGCGACGCCGGCGGCAACTGGGTCGAGATCTGGCGGAAAAAGATTTACGCCCGCGGCGGCCCCGGTCGCCGCCCCCGTATGAAGGCGGGCCTCATCGCCGATCAATTGCGGCGCCTTCTGCAGGAGCATCGCGCGCGGCCGGATGCGGATCTCCGCCCGTTGGCCCGCCAACTCGCCCGGGAAGCCGCCACCGTCGCCTTCGAGACTTTACCCAACCCGCCTTTCTTCGGTGCGCTGGAAAAGCCGCTGCTCACCGGCGGTTCGCAGTTTGGCAAGATTCGAGTGGAAGGCTGGGTGATTCATCGGGAGCAGCCGATTCGCCGGCTGCTGGCCACCACGCATCCTTTGGTCGAAAACGAACTTGATTACGGCGACCGTCCGCGCGCCGAAGCC
>JBMSWZ010000439.1:0-2093 GCA_049425105.1 Cephaloticoccus sp. | reverse complement strand
TGATGGCGCGGAGGTGGTCGTCGTGCTGACTCACGCGCGCGTCGAGTGCTGCCAGCTTGCGGGCGAGCGCTTTGTGGTTGGTCATCATTTGACGGAGCTGGATGAAGGCACGCACCACGTGAACACCCATCTCGACCGCAGCGTCGCTATTCAGGACATGGGCGGCTTGGATGGCACCATGCTCGGTAAAGGCCCGGGGCAGGGCGGAAGAAAATTTCAGGGTTTTGAGGTGGTCGCATTTTGCGACCACCTCGTCTTTTTCTTCCGCGGTGAGTGGAAACATGAAGTCTTCCGGGAATCGCCGGAGATTGCGTTGCACCTGTTCGTTCAAGCGCTTGGTCGTGACCCCGAACAACTTTGCCAAGTCGCGATCCAGCAGCACGCGCTGACCCCGGAGGACGATGACCCGACCAAGGATGCGTTCGAGGGGGATTGGGGTGACAGCGGAGCGGCTCATGCAGGCGCGCCTAAGCGGGCCAGTTCCGCGTCTTGGTCGGCAAGATTAAATCTTCCATCTTCAGCGCGTAGCCCCGGATCTGCGCCTTGGGGGCGTCGTCCATGATGTAGTTCACCACGTAGATCTCGCCGTCGTCGAACTGTGCCCAGCCGGTGTAACCGGTGTCGCTTTCGGGTGAACGGTCATAGTCGAGCGGCCGGATGCGCACGTGCGCGCCTTCGCGGGTTTCGGCGAGCAGGGATTCCTTGTCGGTCAGGCAGGCCAGCGCGTTCTGCGTCCACCAGCCGACCCAGCCCTGGCCGCCCTGCATCAACCGGCAGGTGATCAGCACCTGGCCGTTCTGCAGCCAGCCCGCGGTGGGGCGGTGGCAGGCGGGAATGGGGAAATTGATGGGCGCGCCCCACGTCAGGCCGCCGTCGCGCGAAATCGTTTTGTAGGCGTCCCAACCTTTGAACGAGTTTTCGCGCAGCAGCGCCACAATGGTCTGGTCGTCGACGGGCAGGAGCGAGACCTCGCACAGGTTGAGGCCGGCCTGGTCGGCGACGGTGACGGGGCCGGTCCAGTTTCTCCCTTGGTCATCGGAGTGCCACAGCCAGACCTTCAGGCAATCGGTCTCCGGGTTGCGCACGTGGCCGGCGATGAGCCAGCGGCCGTTGGGCAGCTCGATCAGCTTGTCCGGCATGATGCCCTGCAGCGGGAGGGTGATGGGCGCGTCCCACGTGCGGCCGTGGTCGTGGCTGATGAGCAGGAGATTCTTCAGCAGCGCGAAATCCTTGCTGCGTTCGTCAGTGCCGATCAGGTCGGTGATGACCGCCACGCGGCCGTCGCGCAGCGTGGTGATGCGGGCGCAGTTCCAGTAGGGAAAGCCGTTGCTCGGCACGGTGAGGCCGCGCTTGGGCGACCAGGTGCGGCCGCGGTCGGAGGATTCCGTGAGCGCGAGGCGGGTCCAGTCGCGTTTGCCGTGGTGGGTGCACTCCTCAAACACGCAGAGCAGGCGCCCGTCGGCCGTCAGGGTAACATCGGGGAAGGCCGCGTAGATCGAGTCATCCCGCGAGACGGTGAAGTGGGGGATCATGACCGGCAGCTTTGGCGGCGGAAGGGGCGGTGCCAACCCCAAGTGTGTCTTCGCGCCGCAAAAGGCTTGTTTGCCCCGGCGGGGCGTTTTTGCTGCCTTCGTTGCCCATGGCTTCACCCCGCCCCCTCCGTGTCGCGCTGATCGGCTGCGGCAGCTACGGCGCCCAGCACGCGGACTACTTCGCCCGGTGTCCGGACGTGAAATTTCACGCGACGGCGGACGTGGCGCCGGGGCGTGCCGCGGCGTTTGCGGAAAAATACGGCGCGGGCTACGCCACGGAAGACGTGACGCGCATCTGGGCCGATGCGGAGATCGATGCGGTTTGGATCAGCACGCAGCACCACACGCACGCGCCGCTGGCCGCGGCGGCCGCGGCGGCCGGCAAGGCGTTCTTCTTGGAGAAACCCCTCGCGCTCACGCTGGCCGACTGCGACCGCATCGTAGCGGCGGTGGAACGCAGCGGGGTGATCGCGGCGTCGGGTTTCAAACTGCGCTTCTTCCCCGCCGTGATCGCGGCGAAGCAATTCCTCACCACGCCCACGCTGACCGTCGCCCACGTCA
>JBMSWZ010000438.1:0-2118 GCA_049425105.1 Cephaloticoccus sp. | reverse complement strand
GAGCTGATCGCCGCGCGTCCGCGCCGAGCCGCTCCGAAATCGACGCGCCGGTGTAACTGAAACCGGCCCCCGAGCCGTCCCCCTTGTGCCGGCCGGACTCATGCCAAAGCTCGCCTTTACCTCCATGCTCGTCGCCCTCACCGGCATCCTGCCGGCCGGCTATGGGTCCTTTGGCGTCGCCGCCCGCATCAACGAGCGACCGGCGGTCTTTTCCGCCCTCAATGCGACCGAGCAAGCGATGATCCGGGAGGGTGAAATCGACGTGGGTTTCACCACCGACATGGTCTACCTGGCGCTCGGCAAACCCAGCACGATTCAAACCCTGGAATCGGCCAACGGCCCGCTCACCCTCTGGGTCTACCAGCGCTACGTGGTGCCCCAGGGCATGGCGACGGTCTTCTCCACCGGCGGCGGCATGAACCAACCCACCACGCCCTTGGTCGGCAACAACGCACCCCGCCAGCAGGCTACGAGTGCGGCCACGGTCGAACAGCATGGTAAACACCGACCTGGGCGGCACGGAAGTCCGCACCCTTTACGTCAGGTTTTACGGTGACCGGGTCTTTGCGATCAGTCTCGACGACTGACCCCCGTGAACTTGCGCCGCCGAACCCAAACGCTCCCCGCCATGGCCATGGCCGCCGTGGTGCTGACCGGCGCCGTCAGCTGCGCCACGGGCGTGTTCAGCCGCATCCAGGAGAAGTCGGAACTGTTCGCCAACCTGCCGGCCCGCGTGCAGCAAAACCTGCGGGACGGTCAAATCGGCGTCGGCTACTCGCCCGATCTGGTCTACATCGCCCTCGGCGCACCCACCGAGACCGCCACCCAGCCGACGACGGAAGGCCCGGTCGAAATCTGGACCTACCTGCGCTACTTCGGCGACATGGCGCCCCAAAGCCTCCCCAGCTACCAAAACATCCGGCAGGAAATTGCCAATGCCCAGGGGGTGGGCGGGCCAAGCACCAACCCAATGCTCAGGGGCTGTGGCGGCACCCCCACCCAGCCAAACCTCGAACTCGACGTCGCCAACGGCGACACCCTCTACGTCCTGTTTTATCGCGGCCGCGTGTTCGATATCCGGCTCGCCAGCCGACGGGGTTGAACTTCGGCGCGGATTGACGCCGGCCCGGTCAACCGGCTGCCTTCCCGTATGCCCCGAAAAAAAGCTTCCCCGACGATCTCATCGAAGAAGGCGGTCATCCCGGTCCGGGCCATCGACTTCGCGATGTATAACACCAAGGACATCCGCAAGACCCGCGCGTTTTACCAGAAGCTCTTCGGCTTCAAACGCGGCGAGGAGTGGAACGACTGGTGGTCCGAGTTCGAGACCGAGCCGCTTACCCTCTGCCTCAACGGCACCGGCCACGAGCGCCATCCCGAATGGGATTGGACCGGCCCCGCCTGCGTGGCCCTGGCCGTCGACGATGTGCCCGCGGCGATCGCCAAGTGTCGCAAGCACAAGGTCAAGGTGCTCATCCCGCCGACCGAGACACGCGTCTGCTGGATGGCGTGGATCGCAGATCCGGATGGCAACCGGATCTGCCTCCACTCGCGCAAGGACGGCAGCGCGGGCTGAGGCCTACGCCGCCGCGCGCTGGCGCCGCTTCAGCACAAGCCCGAGAAAGATGACCACCAGCACCGCCGGGAGCACGGCGACCTGGCCAAGCGTTTCCAGGCCGGCCGACGCCTGCAGCGCCGCCCAGTCCGCCGCCGGCAGGTTTTCCGCGACGCGTCCGGCCAGGCGTTCCGTGATGCCTTCATCGTAAAACCGGCCGATTACCGGCAGCACAAAACTCACGCTCAGCATGCCGGCGCCGCCCATGATCGCGAGGCCCAGCGCACCCGTCTTGGGATAGTTCTCGCTGACGTAGCCGAGCATCGTCGGCCAGAAAAAGCACACGCCGAGGGCGAAGACCGTGGCTGAGACGAAAAGCATCCCGCCGCTCGAGCGACTCATGGCGTAAAGGCCTAGGGCGCGCAGCACCGCGCGCAACAGCAGCATGCCCGACGGCGCCAGCCGGTGCACGAACACGCCGGCAAATTGCCGGCCCACCGCCATCAAGCCGGTGATCCACACCAGCACCAGGATGCCGGACACGCCGGCGTTGGTCAGAATGT
>JBMSWZ010000437.1:0-2136 GCA_049425105.1 Cephaloticoccus sp. | reverse complement strand
AAAGTCAGACGCCAGTTGCCGAGCCAGGCGCGGGGCATGAGCGGCTCGGATCCCGGAGCGCGAGCCGGGTTTGAAGAAGCGCTCAACGTCCTTGTGTCTGAAGCTTCTGATCATCTGCAGTTGTAGCGCGTAGCGCCACACGCAGCAAGTGCAGCAGCAATCCGCAGGGGTTCGAATCCCCGAGCCTGCGCAAGTTACTGCACAGAAAAACCCACAGCACAGCCCGCGCAGACTACGTGGCATTCCCTGGCAATTTCAAATCCCCATCAATGATGTGCACAAGGCGACCAAAGTGGCTTCACAAGGCTTCGTGCTGGACTTGGCTGAGGCAAGGGCCCCGAGCTGTACCGTGAACTCGAGCTGTCTGAGGTCCATGTCGCCAACTAACTGCATAGCCCTGGCGTAAAGGTTCTGCTTGTCGAGGCGGTGTTAGGCGCTCACTACCGAGAGCGTACTGGTACCATTCGCCCCTGATTTTCAGCGTTTCGTCGCAGTCGCCTTTGTTTGCGATGCAGCTCTTGCTAGCGTGCCGCCAGCTTCCGATATCACCCGAAAGGACAACACTCCATGTCGCGCCACCGCAAGACCTCCATGATCCCGATTGCCCTGACGCTGTCGCTTCTGCTGCCGGCACCCATCGTGGCTAGTGCCCAGTCGACCACGCTCATTCCCCGTCAGGCCATCTTCGGCAACCCGGAACGCGCCGGCGCTCAGGTAAGCCCGGACGGAAAGTTCGTCTCGTTCCTGGCGCCGTACGAGGGCGTCATGAATGTGTGGGTGGTCGAGCGCGGTAAGCCGCTCACCGCCGCTAAGCCCATGACGAGCGAGAAAGTGCGCCCAATCCGCGCATATAGCTGGATGGCGAATGGCGAGGACATCGTCTACGCCCAGGACAAGGGCGGCGACGAGAATTTCCTAATGTATGCGGTGAATGTGAAGACCAGGAAGGAGCGCACGCTCACAGATTTCAAGGGCGTAAGGGTGCAAAAGTATGGTTCCTCGCTCAAGCGGCCCGACGAACTGGTGGTGGGCATCAACGACCGCGATAAGCGCTTCCACGACCCGTATCTCCTTAACGTTAAAACCGGAGCGCTCAAGAAACTCTTCGAGAACACGGCCCAGTACTCGGGCTTCATGGTCGACGACGCGCTCGACGTTCGCTTCGCCACCAAGTCGACGCCCGATGGCGGCTGGGAAATGTTCCGGCTCGAGGGCGGCAGGGCGACTGCGTTTGACAAGGTCGGATTCGAGGATTCACAGACCACCTCCCCAGAGGGCCTAACGCGGGACGGCAAGACGCTCTACTGGCGCGAGAGCCGGGGCCGCAACACCCCCGCGTTCATGGCCATTAACCTCGACACGGGCGCCAAGCGCACCATCGGCGAGGACCCTCGCGCCGACTTCGGTGGGTCCATCGTGGATCCCGCCACCGGCCGCGTCCTGGCCTACACCGTCAATTACCTCAAGAACGAATGGCGAGCCGTCGACGATACGGTGAAGGGCGACATCGACTTCCTTGATGGGCAACTGAAGGGCGAGTGGGGCGTACAGAGCCAGACCCGCAACGGGCGCATCTGGGTCATAGGCCACGATCCCGTCACTGCCCCGGCACGCACGCTGGTCTTTGACCGTGACGCCAAGTCGCTCACGGAGCTCTACGTCGCCCGCCCCGCGCTCATCGGCGCGCCTTTGCCCACCATTTGCCCGCTGGAAATCCGCTCCCGCGATGGCATGACGCTCGTCTCCTACCTCGCGCTTCCCGCGGGATCCGACAAGGACGGCGATTGCCGCCCTGATACGCCGCTGCCCTTGGTTCTCAATGTGCACGGCGGCCCCTGGGCGCGTGATGGCTTCGGCTACGACGCTCAGAGCACGTGGCTCACCAACCGCGGCTATGCGTCGCTGCAGGTGAACTTCCGCTCGTCGACCGGATTCGGCAAGTCGTTCATCAACGCCGGCGACCGGGAATGGGGCCGCAAGATGCACGACGACCTGATCGACGGCATCGACTGGGCCGTCACGAACAAGGTGGCGCTCCCCGACAAGATCGCGATCTACGGCGGTTCCTACGGTGGATATGCAGCGCTGTGGGGCGCCACCAACACGCCCGATCGATTTGCGTGTGCCGTGGCGGTC
>JBMSWZ010000436.1:0-2143 GCA_049425105.1 Cephaloticoccus sp. | reverse complement strand
CCAGAGGCAGGTCATGCCGGGTTTCACGCTGAGTCGGCGGCGCTGGGCATTTTCGGCAATGCCTTCGATCTCAAACACCGGCAGGGGTCGCGGGCCGACCAAGCTCATCTCGCCCCGCAGTACGTTCCAGAGCTGCGGCAACTCGTCGAGGCTGTGGCGACGCAGGAAGCGGCCGATCGGCGTGACGCGCGGGTCGCGGCGCATCTTGAAGACGGGGCCGGACATCTCGTTGCTGGCCGCCAGTTCGCGCCGGCGCTCCTCGGCGCCCACGTGCATGGTGCGAAACTTGTGCATGATGAACGGCCGGCCGTTCAGCCCGGCGCGCGGGTGCTTGAAGAGGATGGGGCCGCGGGAGCTGACCCGCACCAGCAGGGCGCAGAGCAGGAAGAGCGGAGCAAGAAGCACGAGCAGCAGGGCGGCGCCGAGGTAGTCGAGCGCTTGCTTGAGGGCGAGGTCGAAGGCGCGGGCGGACTGCGCGCGGTAGTAGAGCACGGGCACGCCGCCCAACTGATCCATGGCGAGGCGCACGGAGGAAGTCACGCGGACGCCGGGGTGAATCAGCAACTCCACCCCTTCGCGATCGCAGGCTTCGACCAACGCAGCGACGGTGGCGGGCTCACGCCCCGCCGGGACCAGGATGACCAGGGTGATGGCGTGACGGTGCAGGGCCGCCGGAAGATCAAAGGGGGCGGCCGCGGGATCGGCTTCGCCAGCGAACTCCAGCACGGCGGCCTCGGCGGGTGAAAGCGCATTGCGCCAGACCGCAATGGCCTCGGGGCGCGCCAGCCAAGACACCCGCTTGCGGGCGAGGTCGGCGGCTCCGCGGGGCCGCAGAGCTTGGGCAAGTTCATGCCGGTCATAAATCAGAAACGAAGCAAAGGCACCGCTCAGGATGATGACCGAGCGCGCGTATTGGACGCGCACGATGAACAGGAAGAGAATCAGCCCGAGCACCGTGTAGGCGCAGGCGCGCATGATCTTGAAGATCGCGGCGACGCGGGAGTCCAGCGGGTCGGGCACGTAGAACCCCTGCTGGGTGAGCAGCACCGGGGTGAGCAGGGCGCAGAGCAGCATCAGCCAGACGTAGTCGTAGAAATTCTCCAACTCGGGCAGGTCGAGCCAGGGAAACCACGAGCGCAACCCATAGGCGAGGGACACGGCCAGTGCGCCGAGGAGCCCATCGGCAATTTGCTGCAGGCGGACGCGTTGATGATGGGGGCGGATGAGCACAGCCGGCCCCTCAGAACGTCTTGGTGTAGGTTATGCCGTTGGCGTCCTCGAAGACCAAGGCCTCGGGGGTGACCTTGATGAGCCGCAGGCCGAGGGCGCGGTCGACGATATCATTCACCCGGTAGACCCGGTCCCGCATCAAGACCTTGCTGTCGCTGCCGGACGAACGCACGCCCATAACCTGAAGTTCGTCGATGAAGGCATAAATCCGTTCATCGGCGAGGGCGTTGACGACCGCGGGCGAAATGGCGGGGGCAGGTTCAGCGGCGACCGGTGCGGCTGCGGCGGGAGCGGTCTGGGCGGCGATCGGCGGCGCCGCGGCGGGGCGCAAAAGGTAGACGGTGGCGACGACGGAGAGCACGACAATCACCGCCACACCGGCGATCAACAGGATGAACAATTGGGCCGGGGCACCGTCGCGACCCCGGCGACCGGCGCCACCACCTCCCGGCGTGACCGCGGCCGATTCGGCGGCGCGCTGGCGCTGGGCTTTCTTGAGCGCGTTGTTGATGAGGCTCATGCGGGAGGGAGAGGTTATTCGGTGAGGGATTCCATGTCACGCGCCGCGCGTCGGACATCCCAGTAGTTGACCTTGTCGGAGTCGCGGATGAAGGCCGCGAGCAGGGCGCGATCGCAGAGATTGTTGACGATACGCGGAATGCCCTTGCTGGCCTTGTGGACGGCGCGCAGGGCCCACTTGGTGAAAGTCGGCCGGCCCATGCCGCCGGCCAGGGTCAGGCGGTGATGGATGTAGTGCTGCGTGTCGTCGAGCGACAGGGGGTTGAGCTCGTAGTGGACGAGGATGCGCTGGCGCAGTTGACGCAATTCCTCCCGCACGAGCACGTCCTTCAATTCCGGCTGCCCCATCAGGATGATCTGAAGCAGCTTCTGCTGGTCGGTCTCCAGGTTGGAG
>JBMSWZ010000435.1:0-2143 GCA_049425105.1 Cephaloticoccus sp. | reverse complement strand
CGATGTCGTAGTCGCCCGTCGTGAGGGCGGTGAGGTGAACCTTGGCGTCGCGCACCCCCAGGCGCACGCGGATGCCGAGTTCCCTGAGCCACATGGCTTGCACGGCCTCGAGCACCGGGGTCTCGGACCAACCGGCGAGTTCGAGGTCGGGAAATCCTGCGCCGCCGGGATAACCGGCCTCCGCCAGCAGGCGGCGCGCCTCGGCGGCATCTTCCTCCAGACGTGGGCCGGGCACGTAGCCGCCCAATCCTGGGGGCACGAATTGGTAGGCGGGCACCTGGCCGCCTTTCTTTACCTGTGTCGCCAGGGCGACGCGATCGACGGCGAGCGAAAGGGCGACGCGCACGCGGACGTCGTTGAGCGGGGCGCGGGTCGTGTTGAAGGCGAGGAAGCGCGTCTCATGCAGCGGCACGCGGCGCAACGGGCTCGGATCCTGCGCGGCGTAGCCGGCGATCTTGGTGCCGGGGACCGACATGGTGACGTCGACCTGGTCGGCGCGAAACGCGCGTTCCTCGGCGTCGCCGTTGTCGAAGGTGAGGAAACGAATCCCCTCGATCAGAATCGCCGCGGCGTCCCAATAGTCGGGGCGACGGGCGACGACAATGTGCCGGTTCGGCGCCCACGCGTTCAGCGTGAACGGGCCGTTGCCGACGTAGTTGCCGGGGCGCGTCCAATCGCGACCTTGCGCGGCCACCACGCGCGGGTTCACCGGAATCCAGGGACCGCTGGCCACATAGGCGAGGAACTGCGGGTTGGGGTGCGCGAGTGTGAGGCGCAGGGTGTGGGGGTCGGGCGCGGCGAAACCAACGCGGGAAAAGTCCGTGAGTTCGCCGCGGTAAAACGCCGCGGCTCCCGCCACGTCGAACAAGAGCGACGCCTTGGGGGCGCCGGTCGCCGGGGTCAGCACGCGTTGCCACGAGGCAATGAAATCGCCCGCGGTAACGGGTTCGCCATTGGACCATTGGGCCGCGGGCCGGAGGTGAAAGGTCCACGTCAGGCCGTCGTCCGATACCTCCCAGTGGGTCGCGGCCGCCGGCACCGGGTCGCCCCCGGCGGGGTCCGGGGTCACGAGGCCTTCGCTGAGCGTGCGGATGACGAAGAGTTCATCCGGCAGATTGGCGAGCGCGGGGTCGAGGGTGCCGGGTTCATTGCGTTGGCTGACGCGCAGCTCCCGGGTGGTGGCCGCCGGGCGGCTGCAGCCGGCGAGACCCGCCGCCAGCAGGGCGGCGAGAATCAGGCCGGTCAGGCGCGTGCGGCTACGGTTCCAGCCAGACATTTTTGTAGGGGTGCCGGTCCAGCAGGGTGGGATACCAGCCGCGCACGGCGGGATGCACGAGCCGCACCGTGGTGTAGTAATAGAGCGGGATGATCGGGGCGTCGCGCAGCAGCAGGGTCTCCGCGCGGCGGAGCAGGGCGTAACGGGCCGCCCGGTCGGACGTGCGCGCGGCCTCGTAGAGGAGCCCGTCATAGTCGGCGTTGCTCCACCCGGTGTGGTTGTTGCCGGAGTCGCCGGCGAAGACCTCGAGGAAAGTCGCGGGGTCGAGATAATCGCCGGCCCAGTCCGAGCGCAGGATCTGGTAGTCGAGGGCGCGGCGGGCCGCGAGGAGCGACTTCATCTCCATGTTGACCAGCTGCACATTCACCCCGAGTTCGCGAGCTGTTGATGAGCAACTCCAACTGCGGGAGTCCTTGGCCGCCGGGGTAGCCGGCTTCGGCCAGCAAAGCGCGGGCGGCTGCGGGATCGCTCGAGACTTCCGCCGGCGGCTCGTAGCCGGCCGTGCCCGGGGGCGTGAAACTGAACGCGGGTTGCTGGCCGCCGCGGGTGACGTTGGCCACGATGGACGCGCGGTCGAGCGCGAGCGAAAGCGCGCGGCGCACCTTCACCTCGTTGAGGATCGGGCGGGTGACGTTGAGCCGGTAGAAGTAGGTGTCGAGAAACGGGTCGATGCGCAGCACCTCCGGGCGGTCGCGCCGCCAGGTGTCGACCTTGCTGACGGGCAGGGCCTCGGTGAGGTGCAGCTGGCCGGCGCGGAAGGCCCGCTCCTCGGCTTCGACGCTGGTCGACGGGTGGAAATGGATCGCGCGGAGCCGCACCGTGGCGGCGTCCCAGTAATGCGGGTTCTTCGCCACCATGATCACGCGG
>JBMSWZ010000434.1:0-2156 GCA_049425105.1 Cephaloticoccus sp. | reverse complement strand
GCAACACATCCTCGACTACGAACTCGTCGACGGGCTCCAGGTGACGGCCGGTGGCGTAGCTCAGGAATTGTCGGATGAGATGGCGGGCAAAAACGTCCTTCCGGCTGGCAACGAGGATGTCCTTGAACCCACGGAAGTCGGCGTAGGTTTCACCGGAGCCGAACTCGCCGGTCGAATCCACTTTCGGGGCGGGCGCATTGCCCTTCGGCTTCGGATAAGTGACCCGCCAGCGACCGATGGGATCGAAGCTCTCCAGCGCGAAGCCGAGGGGATCGATCTTGCGATGGCATTCGGCGCAGGCGACGTCGGCCCGGTGGCGCGCGAGGCGCTCGCGGATCGTGGTGGCGCCGCTCACATCCGGCTCGATGGCCGGAACCACATCCGGCGGCGGGGGTGGCTTTATTCCGAGGATATTCTCGGAGACCCAGACCCCGCGTGTCACCGGCGACGTCTCCACGCCGTTGGCACTCACCGTGAGCACCCCCGCCATGCCGAGCAGGCCACCGCGCTGGCGGTTGCCGGCCAGATTGACCCGTTGAAAGCCATCGGCGATGCGCAGTGTTTTCTGCTCCGGCAAATTGTAGAGCTTGGCCAGCCGCTTATCGACGAAAGTATAGTCGGCATCGAGGAACTGCTCCACTGAGCCGTTTTCCCGGAGCAGATGCCGGAAGAAGAGCCGCACTTCCGTCTTCATCGCTTCGGGCAGGTTCTCGGCATAGTAAACCCGCGTCGTTTCACGCGGAGGCGGCATCCCGCCGAGATCGCGCAGATTCAGCCAGCTCTCGAGGAAGCCGTTCACCAGCCCGGCGACCCGTTCGTCGGCGAGCAACCGCAGGCTCTGCCGCCGGAGTTCCTGCGGCGTGGTCAACTTCCCGGCCGCGGCGGCCGTGAGTAGTTCCGGATCGGGCGGCGCGCCCCAGAGCGCATACGAGAGCCGCGAGGCAACGTCGTAGGGCCCAAGCCTGGGGTTCTTCTCGGCCGTGACCTCGCTGAAATAGAGAAACGACGGCGAGCAGAGGATCATCTTGATCGTATCCAGGGCAGCCTGACGCGGCGTCGCCTGCTCCCGCAGCCCCCTCTCGTAGGTTTTCCTGATGCCCGCGCGGTCATCCCGGGTCAGCGGCCGCCGGTACGCGCGAGCGCCAAACGCATAGAGCTGTTCGAGCGCCTGCTTCGGCTGAAAGCCCCGCTCGCCAAACACCGCAATCTCCTCCCGGCTCCCGCCCGGCTCGGAGACGGGGCCGTCGATCTTTATCTCGCTGATGCGGATGTGCGGAAGTTTTCCTTCCCGCAGGAGATGCGTGCGGCTGACCCCCGCCTTGGCGAACCGGCCCTGGAAGTCGTCCGCGTAGCGCCGGTTGATCTGAATGACGGACGCCCGCGATTCGTAGGGCCCGTTGGGAAAGATGAAGCGGGGCGTCTGCCCGGCTTCAAGCCAGACGCGAAACTTGATCCACTCCGGCTTCTCATCGGGCACCGTCGCCTGCGCGAGGAGGGGTTCGATCGCCTGGGGATAGTGAATGTGGTTCTTGGTGGCGTCGCCCGGCACAACCCCCAGCAGAAACGGTTCGGAGAAATCGATCCCGAAGATGGCCGGGGCGTAATGCGTGTCGCGGTGCATCGCCCGCGCCAGCACTTCGATATCGTAGAGCCCCGACACCGGCACGCCCTTCAGAAAGTCTTCGATGTGCCCATAGCCGCCCTGCCGGGTGTCGGTGGTCGGCTGCTCGTACAGGCAGAGATACTTGTAGTTGAAGGCGGTGCGGTGGGGGCCGGACAGCTCCTCGTACTGGACGAAGTTGCCGGTGAAATGCCAGGACTGCGGCGCCATCTCCGGCCGGTCGTCCGAAACGTGGGGTGCCGGCGTTGATCCCTGGTGTTGTCGTGTCTTCTCGGCTTGCGACGACCGCCCGAGGCGGGTCTCGACGGTGTCGAGTTCGACCTTGCGGCTGTCCGTGGCGTAGCTCGTGTTGAGGAGCTCGTTGGCTCGCTGGATGCGGGACTTGCTCTTGGTGCTGCGGGCCTTGGGACCGCGCCGGAGCCACTCGAGCTCGCGCTTGGCGAGTTGGGAGCGTTTTTGCTCGCGGATGGCCTGGAGCTCCTCGCGGTGGGCGCGGGACTCCAGGAAGGCGCTGTAGTTGCCGGCATGGCGGTAG
>JBMSWZ010000433.1:0-2156 GCA_049425105.1 Cephaloticoccus sp. | reverse complement strand
CCCGCGGCGCTGGCCGGCGTCCTGACGGTGCAGAATTTCAACGGCCGCGAGTTCAAGCTCGTCGACCTCGCCAACACCGCCACCCCGCCCCAGCGCACCCTCGCCGCTTACACGGCGCACGATGGCAGCACCTGGTTCTTCAAGATGACGGGAGACGACCAGGCCATCGCCGCGGCCAAGCCTGGGTTCCTGGATTTCCTCAACACCATCCGGACGGAGTGACCATGCGCCAGAACTGGAAAGACTTCGTCGACTTCTTTACGTCGCTAAAACTCACGGTGGTGCTGATGGCGCTGTCGATCGTGCTCATTTTCTGGGCCACGCTCGCGCAGGTGAAGCTCGGCGTCTGGGGCGTGCAGGAGCATTTCTTCAAAACGTTTTTCGTGCTGCAGAAAATCCCGGGCACGGACATTCCCGTGCCCGTCTTCCCGGGCGGCTACTTCATCGGCGGCCTGTTGCTCATCAACCTCATCGCCGCGCACATCCACCGGTTCAAGTTCACCTGGAGCAAGTCCGGCATCCAGCTCACCCACGCCGGGCTCATCCTGCTGCTCATCGGCGAGCTCTTCACCGGCCTTTGGCAGGAGGATTATCAGCTCCGACTCGACGAGGGGCAGACCAAGAACTACTCCGAAAGCTTCCGCGATCAGGAGCTGGCGATCACCGACACGACCAACCCGGAATTCGACGACGTGGTCGTCGTCCGCGACGCCGTCCTAGCCAAGCAGGGCGAGGTCCAGCATCCACAACTGCCGTTCCGCGTCGTGATCCGCGCCTATTACCCCAACGCCGTGCCCCAAACCAAGGCGCAGACGCCCACCGACATTGTGCCGCCGGCCACCATGGGTTTCGGCAAGGAATTCACGGTCGTGCCGCTGCCGCTCACCTACCGCCAGGATCAGGCCAACCTCGGCGCGGCCGTCGTCGAGTTGATCGGGCCCGGCGGCTCACTCGGCACCTGGCTCGTTTCCGCACACCCATTCGTGCGCCCGCAGCCGTTTGAGTATGCCGGCCGCCAGTTCACGCTCTCGCTGCGCTTCGCCCGCAATTACAAGCCCTTCGCCCTGACGCTGGAGGAACTGCGGCACGACGTTTATCCCGGCACGGAAATCCCGAAGAATTTCTCCAGCCGCGTGCGCCTCACCACGCCCGACGGCCATGAGGACCGCGAGGTGCTGATCTACATGAACAACCCGCTGCGCTACGCCGGGCTCACGTTCTACCAATACCAAATGGACAGCGCCAACGGCTACTCCGTGCTGCAGGTCGTCCGGAACCCGAGTTGGATGCTGCCCTACGTCTCGTGTGTGTTGATGAGCCTGGGCCTGCTGATCCAGTTCGGCCTCTCGCTCTCCCGGTTTATCGCCAAACGCTACGCCGCATGAAGAAGCTACTGCCCCTGATCGTCCTGCTCCTCGGCGCCGCCTGGCTGGCCAGCACCCTCGCGGCCCGCCGCGGCGATTCCCCGTTCGACCTCGACGGCTTTGGCCGCCTGCCCGTCCTCGCCAACGGCCGGATCAAGCCGCTCGACACCGTCGCCCGCAGCGCCCTCCTGCAGTTACAGGGCCGGCAACGGGTGAAAACCGCCGAGGGCTCGATCACGCCGATGGAGTGGTTCGCCACCCTGGCGTTTGAGTCGGCCAAGGCCGATGCCCTCCAGACCTTCGAGATCGTTCACCCCGACGTCCTCGCCTTGTTCCAGCTCGCCCCCGAGGACGGGGACAAGAAGAAGCGATTTTCCTTCAACCAACTCCAGGCTCAGATCCCGGAGCTGATGCGCCAGTCGCAGCTCGCGCAGCAACTGGAGGCGCCGCAGCGCAACCCATTTCAGCGCGCCGTCATCCAGCTTCACGCCAACCTCAACCGCTATTTTGAGCTCAAGCACACGCTGGTCATGCCCGACAGCGAGGACTTCCTGGGCGAATTGCTGCGATTCCAGGGCGTCCTGCCCGAAGGCGTGGCCGCCATCCGCGCGCGCCAGCAGGGCGAACCGTTCTCGCAGGAGGCCTTCGACACCATGATCGCGCTCGGCCAGCGCTACGACGCGATGTCATCGGCCACCTCGAGCAGCGCGATCCCGCCGCCGGGGAACATCGACCACACCGGCCACGACCATGCCGCGGAAGACGACCACGCCCACTGGCGCACCACCGGGC
>JBMSWZ010000432.1:0-2162 GCA_049425105.1 Cephaloticoccus sp. | reverse complement strand
CGATGGGAGCACGCTCGTCACTGGCGATGCGATCGAGCGCGTCGGCGCCGGCGATCAGGCTGAGGCCGACGCTGCTGCCCTCGGCGTTGGGTTTGAGCACCAATGACTCGCCCAACGCGGCCACCACCGCGGCGGGGTCCGACTTTTGCATGGCCGAGAATCTCACCTGACGGGCGCCCCCCACCCCCACCGACGCGGCCAGCTCCTTCGTGCGGGTTTTGTCCATGGTGAGCGCACTGCTCGCGGCATCGCAGCCGGCATACTGCACACCGGCCTCGTCCAAGAGGCGCTGCATGGTGCCGTCCTCGCCGAAGGTGCCGTGCAGGGTCGAGAACACGATCTCGCGGGCGGGATCGATCCCCGCGGGCACGGCGGGGGTCTTTACGTCCACGAAGCGCGTGGGAAAGGACCGGCTGAGCGCGCAGGCGCAGGCCATGCCCGAACCCAGCGACACATCCCGCTCGGCGGAAACGCCGCCGGCCAACACCACGATCACGGGGGTCTTCATAAAACATCCTCCCAGTTGCGCCCAAACAGGCGGGCCTCGGGCTCAAGCGTCACGCCGGACGCCGCGCGCACGCGGTCGCGCACCTCGCGCACCAGCGCCAGCACATCGGTGCCGGTCGCGCCGCCGCGGTTGACAATGAAGTTGGCATGGACCGGGGAGACCTCCGCCTCACCGACGCGCAGGCCCTTCAGGCCGGCCCGGTCGATCAACCGACCCGCGGAATCCCCCTCGGGGTTTTTGAAAATGCAACCCGCGCTGGGTTCGCGCGGCTGGGATTCCTGCCGCTTGCGCCGGTAAACGTCGATCTGGCGGTTGACCGTGTCCGCATCCGCCGCCGCCCCCGGCCGCAGTAACGCCCCGAGGGCGATGGCCTCCTCCAAATCCGCACAGTGCCGGTAGGTCACGTGCATCTCGTCCTTGCGGCGCACCACCACGTCGCCGGCCAGAGTCACGAACTGCACTTCCTCGACCACGTCGAACATCCACCCGCCCATCGCGCCCGCGTTCATGCGCAGCGCGCCGCCGACGTTGCCGGGAATGCCCTCGAGGAATTCAAAACCCGTCAACCCCGCCTTGGCCGCGAGACCGCAGAGATTCTTCAGGCGCAGGCCGGCACCGACCCAAACCCGGTCGCCGCCGCGCGGTTCGAACGCGGCCCAATGCGGATGCGCCAGGGCGATGACGACCGCGTCGACGCCTTCGTCGGAGATGATCAGGTTGGACCCGCGGCCCAGCGGCAGGACGGGCACGCCGTGCTCGCGGGCCAGCCGGAGCAGCGCCTGCAGGTCCGCGAGGTCGGCTGGCTCGGCGTAAACCCGGGCGGCCCCCCCGACGCGCATGGTCGTCTTGCCCGCCAACGGCTCCTCCCGCGTAAGCTTGGTCGCCGCGGACAGCCGCAGCTGGGCCGTCGCCGCGAAACGATCCCAAAAATGCTGGTGCCACCCGGTCAACCAGGCCCGCACCTTCGCATCAATGCTGCCGGCGCCGACAAAGGCCACGCAATCGCCGGGGCGCACGGCCCCCTCCAATTGCGCAATCAGGGCAGGATCGTCAGCTACCTGCCGCGCGCGGCCGGCTGGAAATGCGGCGAGCAGGTCCGCCGTAGAACCGCCCGCAACCGGGGCCTCGCCCGCACTGTAGACCTCGAGCAACAGGATCTCGTCGGCCTCCAACAGCGCCTCGGCAAAACCCGCCTTGAATTGCGCCGTGCGGCTGAAGCGATGCGGTTGAAACACCACGACCAGGCGGCCGCGACCCGTGAGGCCGCGCCGCAGCTCCGCGAGCAGGGCGCGGATCTCCGACGGATGATGCGCATAATCTTCCAGCACGCGCACCCCGCCAAGCGTGGAAAGGACGGTCTGGCGCCGGCGCACGCCGGGAAAATCGGCCAGCAGGTCTTCGCGCAAGGTCGCCCCCATCAGTTGGGCCGCGGCGAGCGCGCCAGTGGCGTTCACCGCGTTGAATTCGCCAGACGCGCGCACCCGGGCCGACGCAATCGCAAACTCGCCGCCCAGCGCCAGCGTCAGCCCGGCGCCATCGTGCGCGGACAATTCGCCGGAAAAATCGCCCCCCGGTCCAAACGTGCGGGCGCGCGTCGGCACAGTCGCCTGGGCAATGCCGCGCGACAATGCGCAAGCCTGGTTCACAAGCACCC
>JBMSWZ010000431.1:0-2180 GCA_049425105.1 Cephaloticoccus sp. | reverse complement strand
CGACGCCGGGATAGCGGACGATGTACGGTTCGCGATGGCCGCCCTCCCACACGTCGCGTTTGTAGCCGCGCAGCGGGCCGCTGGGAAAGTGCCCCATGGCCTCGAGGGGCTTGATGCCGATGGCGGTTTCGTAGCCGTTGTCGCTGGAGAAAAACACGAACGTGTTCCGGGCGACCCCCGCGCGCTCGAGCGCCGCGAGCAGGCGGCCGACGGCATCATCGGTTTCCATCACGAGATCGGCGTAGTCGTTGAGGCCGCTGCGACCCTTCCATTTCTCACTCGGGGAAATAGGCGTGTGCGGCGTGGTGAGCGGAACGTAAACGAGAAACGGCTCCCTGTTCCGGGCGCGCTCCTCGATGTAGGCGGCGGCGCGGTCGACCGTCGTACCGAGCACGTCCTCGAATTTCCATCCGGGCAGGGCAGGGCCCTGGAAGCTCGCGAGGTAGCCGTCCATCGCGGTGGCTGGCAGGAGGTCCGTGGGAACGCCCACCGTGCGGTCGTCCTGAATAAATGAATACGGCGGCCAGTTGGGCACATCGGTCCCGAAGTAGTGATCAAAACCGCGCGTCGTCGGACCGCCGGCGATGCGCTGGCTGAAGACCGCGGACCAGACGGCGCGGTGTTCCGGCGAAGGCTTGGTGATGAGCGGGTCGCGGGACTTGCCCGTGCGGCCGCCGAGGCCGCGCAGAAAGCGTTTCTGGTCGGCGGGAATCGGCCAGTCCCAGCCGAGGTGCCACTTGCCGAACGCGGCCGTCCGGTAGCCTTGCTGTTGCGCGTGGCCCGCGACGGTGAGACGGTCCGGCGCAATGAGGGGCGGGTCCCACAGGTCGACGATGCCCGACTGGAGCTTCGTACGCCAGTGGTAGCGTCCGGTGAGAAGCGTGTAGCGCGAGGGCGAGCACGCCGCGGACGAGGCGTGGCCATCCGTGAAACGCATGCCCTCGCGCGCGAGACGATCGATGTGGGGCGTGGGAATCCTGCCGCGCGTGGGGTTGTAGACCTGCGTATCGCCGTAGCCGAGGTCGTCGGCGAGGATGACGAGAATGTTGGGGCGGTCGGCGGCCGCGGCAGTGAAAGACGACACCATGAAGCCGACGGCCGTAAGGAGAAAGAGGAGGATGCGCACGAGAGGGGGAGGAGTTGCGGGAGAATCATCACCGACTGTTCGCCAGCGGGCGAGTCCAACTCCAGCGCATCGAGAGTTGCCGCTGGAGTGAGACATCCATGAAGACGATGGTGGGGAAGGACCGCGCGCCTCCCCACGGAAATTGGCTCCTGCTCCGTGTAGTCCGCGTTTTCCGTGGACCTGGTCGTTCCTGTCTCAGTGAGGAATTCGCCACCCCGGCTTCACAAACGGCCGGTTTTGCGCCCATCTCTGCCGGATGGTGGCTGCTCATTCCGGTTCCTGGCGGTTCTTCCGCTATCGCGGGGTCGACGTGTACGTGCACTGGTCGTGGTTCCTCGCGGCGTGGTTCATCGTCTCCACGCGCAGCCGCGAGTACAGCTCGGTGGCGTGGAACGTCGCGGAGTACGTTGGCCTTTTCCTCATCGTGCTGCTGCACGAGTTCGGCCACGTTTTCGTCTGCCGCCAGGTGGGCGGTGTATCCAACGAGATCGTACTCTGGCCGCTCGGCGGCGTCGCACTGGGCCGGCCGCCACCGCGCCCCGCCGCCGAACTCTGGACGATCGCCGCCGGCCCGCTCGTCAACGTGATCCTCTATCCGGTGCTGCTGGCCGCGGTCTGGGCCTGCGGCGCGCTGGGCTGGACGCAGCAGTTTCCGGACTTCGTGCGGATGCTGGTCATGCTGACGGTGATCAACCACTGGCTCCTGATCTTCAACCTGCTGCCGATCTACCCGCTCGACGGCGGCCAGATTCTGCGGGCATTGCTGTGGTTCCGGCTCGGCGCGGCGCGGAGCCTCCTGATTGCGACCAGCGTGGGTCTGGCCGGAATCGCCGCGTACACCAGCTACCGGCTCTGGCGGCACCCGACGAACTGGATGTGGCCAGTACTGATGGCACTGTTTCTCGGTTCGCAGTGCCTGACGGGATTCCGCCATTCGCGCGCGCTGCTCGCCCTGGAACGGCTGCCGCGCCATCGCGGCGTGGCCTGCCCTTCCTGCCGGCAGCCGCCACCCGGCGGACCGCTTTGGCTGTGCCCGTCCTGCGGCCAGCGCTTC
>JBMSWZ010000430.1:0-2186 GCA_049425105.1 Cephaloticoccus sp. | reverse complement strand
TCGGCACGGTGATCACCACGAGGTCGCACTCGCCGAGAAAATCGCCGATCTGCTCCGGACCATACCACGCCTCCGGAATCGAGCCGTCCGGATCGCCGGTGCCGGGAAAGGGATTGCCCCCGTGATGCACACGGTCGTCGGGATCGCGCTTGAGGCAGAGGATGCGCATGCCGAGCGCACGCAGCTGGCGGGCGGACTCGCGGCCGATGCCGCCGTAGCCGATGATGCCCGCGGTCATCCCGCGCACCACGCGGCCGGCCAGCGCGCCGCGATTAGGCCAGGTGCGGCTGGGTTTGAATTCCAGCAGCTCCGGCATGCGGTGCATCATCATCAACCAAGTGACGGTGATGTATTGCGCGATGGGCACGCCGTGCGTGCCGCTCGCATTGGTCACGGCGATGTCCGTCTGCCAAATCGGGTGACCGCTCAGGTGGTTCGATCCGGCCGTGAGCTCAAAGATCATGTTGAAGAGAATTTTCACGGATCAGGTGCGTTCGCCAGAGCTCGGCACAAAGCGGTATTTCTCGATCACCTCGGCCGGCAGGCTCACGCCCAGGCCCGGCGCGGTCGGCAGGCCGACGGTGCCGTCCTTGAGCGAGAAGTCATCCACCAGGATGTCGCGCTGGATGGAGCTGGCCGCCTGCACGTGCTCCAGCCAATCCACCGAGTGCGACGCCGCGGCGAGATGCCACGACGCCGCGAGCGACGGTCCCATCGAGGCGCCGGTGTGAATGGCGGTAGAAAGGTTGTGGGCCTCGGCGTGGTGCATGACGCGCACGGTCTCGTGCAGGCCGCCCACGAAGCCGATGTCCGGCTGGATGACATCCACCCCACCCCGCGCGATGAGATCGTGGAATTGATCGAGTCCGCAGAGGCTTTCGCCGCCGGCGATGGGGATCGGCGACCGCGCGCGGAGCTCCGCGTAGCCGGGGAGATCGGTGTAAGCCAGCGGTTCCTCGTAAAATCGCAGCCGGAACGGCTTGAGCGTGTCGGCAATGCCCGCCGCCTCGCTAACCGGGATCGGATTCGGCACGCCGCCCTGGTGGCCGTCGATGGCGTAGTCCATGTCCGCGCCGAACTCCTGCCGCAGCCGCGTGAAGCCTTCGTGCAAGACCTCGAGTTTGCGCGAGAACGGGAACGGCACGGCCGACATGCGCGCCTGATGGTCGCCCGGGGGCGGCCGGCGGTAATAATTGGTCGAGAGCTTCGCGGTGCGGTAGCCGAGCGACTGGTAGTGCGCGATCTTGCGCACCAGTTTGTCGAGCGGCCACAGGGCCGGGCCGCCGGAGGCGTAGACGGGGATGCGCTCGCGCACGGCACCGCCGAGCAACTGCCAGACCGGCACGCCCAACGCCTTGCCCTGCAAATCCCACAGCGCGAGTTCAATTCCGCTGATGACGCTCTTGCCCGCGCCGGAGCGCGCCCACCAGACGGAGTCGTCGCACAAGGCGCGCGTGACGGCGGTCAGCTGCATCGGGTCGCGGCCGATCAACACCGGGCGAAAATAATCCACCATCGCCGGCACCGCATCGGGCGCGAAATAGCCCCAGGTCAATTCGCCGAGGCCGTCGATGCCGGCGTCGGTTTCGATCCGGATCACCGCGGTCGAGTGCAACGACTGCGGAAAGGAGGGGTCATCGACCCACCGAGCGGTGAGCAGATGCGTGAGGACGTTCGTGATTTTCATCAGAGGAATTCAGGGTTTGCGCGTGGCGGGCAACGGCAGGGCGAGCACTTGCGGACTGCGCGTGGCAATGCGCACTTCGCCGCTGATGGCGACGATCAGTTCGCGCCACACCACGGCGGGCGCACCCAACATCGGCGCGGGTCCGGGGTCGCCCGCGGAATCGCGGTCCGGCACCGGGGCGTGCGGCACATCCGGACCCGCGGCCCAGGCTCCCGTCGCCGGGTTGAAGACACCGGTGTGCGGATTGAAGCCCGGGTGTTCGCGCTGCACGCCGGGGATGATCTCGGAGTAGCCGCCCGCAATCACGACGCGGCCATCGGCCAGCACCGGGCATGGCGTGATCGCGCCCACGCGCGCTTCGGGCAGGGCCGGCAACGGTTGCCATTCCCCGCCGCTCGAAGCGAGGCTCCAGACGGCGCGGGCCGGTTGGAATTTGCCGTCGGCGTCCAGCGTCATTCCGCCGAGCACCACGAGTTGATCCCCCACCCCGGCCGCAGCG
>JBMSWZ010000429.1:0-2192 GCA_049425105.1 Cephaloticoccus sp. | reverse complement strand
GCTGGCTGCACGAATGGGGCGAGCGTTCCGTGCGCCGGAATCTGTTGCTGTGGGACGACTCCGTGGCCTTGTCGCCCGAGCAGGCGGAGGTGCTGGACGCCTCCGTGCGCGCGGGCCGCCTGCGCATTGTGCAGACGGCGATTGATCCCCGTGCCCGACCGGTGACGGAGTCCCCGGCCGTGGCGGCGGTGCTGCGCAAGCCGCTGCTGAATCCCGAGGCCTTGCTCGAGGCGCTCAACGGGACAGATGCTGCGCAGCCCCGGGCGCCGCTGCCCGCGCCACCGACGGCGATCCCGGCGGACGAAAGTCCGACAGTCTTGGTGCTCGTGGTGGATGATGATGCCGTCAACCGGATAGTACTCACCAAGCAGCTTGTGCAGCTGGGCTGTCGCGTGGAATCGGCGCAAAACGGCGCCGAGGCCGTGGCCCTGGCGCGACTGCATCACTACGACTTGGTGCTGATGGACTGCCGGATGCCGGTGATGGATGGCTACAGCGCCACGCGCGAGATCCGGCGGGCGGTCACGCCACCCCCGCCGATCGTGGCCATCACGGCCAACACCACGATTGAGGATCGCGAGGCCTGCACCAATGCGGGCATGGTCGACTTTGTCAGCAAGCCCGTGCGCCTACTTGAACTGCAACGCGTGCTGCGGCGCTGGCTGCGGCCGCGTTCAGAGGCCTAGCGCACCGGCAAGCTTGTCGGGTTCCTTGCCGCCGCCCATGGCGAAGTCCGGCTTGCCGCCACCTTTGCCACCGATCTGGGCGGCGACCGCCGAGACCAGCTTGCCGGCCTGATGGCCGGCCTTGACCGCGGCCGGGGAACAGAAGGCCACGACCGTCGCCTTGTCCTCAAACGCGGCGCCGAGCTGCACCACGCCTTCGCCGAGCTTGGCGATGACTTGTGAGCCCAGCGCGCGCAGGGCGTCGGGCGAGTCCGTGGGGACCACGGCGGAAACAAACTTCAGTCCGTCGCGCTCCACCGCCGAGGCGACCAGTTCGTCGGCAAGACCGGCCGCGGCCTTTTGCTCAAAGGCCTTCAGCTTGCGCTCAAGCTCCTTCTGGTGGGCTTGGAGGGAGTCGAGTTTCTGCACGACGTCCTGCGGCCCGGCGTTGAGCTTGGCGCTGACGGTCTTCAAGGCGCCTTCGTGATCCGCGACCAACGCGTAGGCCGGCTGGCCGGCGACGGCCTCAATGCGGCGGGTGCCGGCGGCGATGGCCATCTCGGCCACAATCTTGATCAGGCCGATCTCGCCGGTCGTGGCGACGTGGGTGCCGCCGCAGAGCTCGCGGCTGTAGCCGCCGATGTCGACGACGCGGACGATCTTGCCGTATTTGTCGCCGAAGAAGGCGAGGGTGTCGGCGGGCTTCTTGTCGAATTCGGTCTCGTAGGCCTCGACTTTGGCGTTGTCGATGACCTTGTCGTTCACGAGTTGCTCGACCTCATGCAGCTGCGCGGGCGTCATCGCCTCAAAGTGCGAGAAGTCAAAGCGCATCCGCTCGGGAGTCTTGGACGGGCCGGCCTGGCGCACATGCGTGCCGAGGACCTTGCGCAGCGCCCAGTGAAGCAAGTGGGCGGCGCTGTGGTGGCGGGAAATGGCACGGCGGCGACCGAGGTCGACCGCAAGTTCGGCCTTGATGCCGGCGGCGACGCCCGCGAGATCGGTTTTCGGCGCGACCTTGTGCAGGTGGCGGCCGGACTTGTCCTTCACGGTGTCGGTGAAATGAACCAGTCGACCGCTGATCAGGGCCGTGCCCGTGTCGCCGGCCTGCCCGCCCATCTCGGCGTAAAACGGCGTTTGGTCGAACGCGAGGAAGGTGTCGTCACCGGCGCTGATGACATCCGTCACGACGCCATGCGCGGTTACGGCGTTGTAGCCGAGGAACTTGGTGGCGGCGACGTTGGTGTCGTCGCCCTCGGTGGCGGCGACAATGACTTCCTTCTTCTGCGCCGCGCGGGCGCGCTCACGCTGCTGCTCCATGAGCTCTTCGAACTTGGCCGTGTCGACGGTGAGTCCACGCTCCGTGGCGAGGAGCTGGGTCATATCGAGCGGGAAGCCGTAGGTGTCGTAAAGTTCGAAAGCGGCCGCACCGTTGATCGCGCCGGAGGCCGCAGCCTTGGTGAAGATCTGCAGTCCGCGGTCCAGCGTCCGCCCGAAACTTTCCTCTTCGTTCCGGATCACGCGCTCGAT
>JBMSWZ010000428.1:0-2201 GCA_049425105.1 Cephaloticoccus sp. | reverse complement strand
GTGAGTGGGGTCGTCGGGCGGGGTGGCCGTGCGGTAGGCGACGACTTGTTCTCGGGCCGCATAGGGCCAGAAGGTATGCGCGGCGAGGCGCCGTTCCTCCTCGCAGGTGAAGCAAACGGCGGCGGCATCCCGCACCACCCGGCGTTCGCGCCACCACCAATAAAACTGTTTCTTGAAATGCTTGCCCGGGTAGGCGCTGGCGAACCACGGGTCGAGCATGCCGTGGGGAAAGACGAGATAGGGCGTGCGCGTCCCGCTCAGGGCCGCGCGCACCTCCCAGCCGGAATGCCACAGGCCTTGCACCAGCACGGCGTCGAACCGACCGTGTTCACGTCGCAGCCAGGCGCCGAGCGCGCCGGTATCGACCCCGCCCAGGAGATGAAACGGTCCGGCGATAGGCGCGACCGTGCCCGGTGCATCCGCCGTGGCCAGTTCAACCTGATGGCCGTGGGCGCGCAGGGCGGCCGTGGATTGCCGGATGGATTCCGAAGGCCCGCCGGCCTAGGGGCGCAAGGTGAAGACCACGCGCAGGAGGTTGAGGGGACGGTCGGGGGCGGGCATGGCGGGTGGCGGAAAAGGTCGTGACAGGTTCTGGCCCGCGAGTGAAGTGCATAGACCCGCGACTCACAACCCCGCACGCGGCGCGGCGTTCGTGTCATACCCTCCGGCCGACCGCATCGCTCTTGCTTCGTTCCGAACCTTCCCTTAGCCGGAGTTCATGCCCCCCAAAGCGCCCGCTGTGATTGACTGGTATCGCTCGCCGCTGCCGCCGGCGCTGTTCAAGCAGCTGCACGAGCGCAGCGACGCCCAGGCGTGGCTCCAGACGGGCGGCTACCTGGCCATCATGGCTGCGACCGGCACGCTCACGGTCTGGTCCTGGCTGCATGGGTCGTGGTGGGCAACGGGGCCGTTGCTGTTTTTGCACGGCATGGTGATGGCGTTTCTGCCGAACGGCATTCACGAGCTCGGCCACAACACGGTGTTCCGGACGAAGGCGCTCAACAAATTCTTCCTGCGCGTCCTCGCCTTTCTCGGCTGGCACCAGTTCATCTTTTTCGACGCGAGCCACCAGCGGCACCACCGCTACACCTTGCATCCGCCGGATGACATGGAGGTGGTGCTGCCGGTGAAACTCATGTGGCGGCATTTCTGGCAGCAGGGCTTCGTAAACCTCCCTGCGCTCAAGTGGTGGGTGCGCATGCATCTGCGCTACGCAAGGGGCAAGTTTGAAGGGGAATGGGAGTTGCACTGCCTGCCCGAGGAAGACCAGGCATTGCGCCGGCAGGTGATCAACTGGTCGCGCACCGTGTTGATCGGCCACGCCTTGATCATCGCGGCGTCGATCGCGACGGGGTGGTGGATGCTGGGCGTGGTGATTTCCGGTGGCGCGTGGATCGGCCATTGGCTGTTTTGGCTGTGCAACAATGCGCAGCATACCGGGCTGACGGACAACGTCCCCGACTTCCGGTTGTGCTGCCGCACGATCCACCTCAATCCCGTGGTCAGCTTCCTCTATTGGCGGATGAACTACCACACGGAGCACCACATGTATGCCGCGGTGCCGTGTTACAATCTGAAGCGGCTGCATGAGGCCATTGCGCACGACATGCCGCCCTGCCCGCGGGGGTTGATCGCCACCTGGAAGCACATCGACAGCGTCCTGCGCCGGCAGCGCACAGAACCTGACTACGCGTATGTCGCGCCGCTGCCCTCGGCCCCGCCGGCGGGCAAAACGACCGCCGCCTGACCGCCGGCCGGGTCCGGGAAAAGCGCTTGCGTCGGGTGGTCCCTCGCGTGGACACTCCGGCCTGACCACCACCCGACCTACCCAGCAACCTAGCGCGGGCCGCGCGCCCGCTTCGCCGTAATGGACGACCAAGACACCAAGGAGAATCCGTCTTCGGATTTTAACAAGCTCGACCTCACGCAGCTGCAAGGCTTCAGCTTTGGCACGCAATGGACCCAGGACAAATCGTCCGCGGGGGAACGGCGTGAAGGCGGCGAACGGCCGCGCCGCGAAGAACGGCGCGACGGCCCCGGCGGCCCCAAGCGCGACCGTCGCGGCTTCCGCAAGCCGGCCCCGGCGCCGGGTGCGGCCGGAGCGGACGAACGCGAGATGCGTCCGCGTGGTCCCGGTCGCGACGGCCCCCGCGGGCCGCGCCGCGACTTCCGTGGCGGTCCCCGCGGCGATCAACCGGGAG
>JBMSWZ010000427.1:0-2202 GCA_049425105.1 Cephaloticoccus sp. | reverse complement strand
TTGTGAATCCACAGCACTTCCGCCGAGGCAAAGCAGACGGTCAGAAAATCGCCCAAGGCCCGGGCCTCACGGAAAAATTGAATGTGGCCCGCATGGATGATGTCGTAGCAGCCGGAGACGAAGATCTTGCGCATAGGGTTGGTCGTCGGACTCCTGAGTCCATGGGCGCGGCGCCGGAGCGCAAACCCATTATTTTCGCTCGCCGAACCAACGTTTCACGCCGGCCAAATCCCGCGTATTCAACACTTGGGCTTTCACCAACCAGCCCTTGCGAGCCGAGTTCACCCCCGCGGCGACGTGCCGAAGGCCGTCCGTCTCGTGGGCGTCGGGGTTGATCGCACACATCAGGCCCTTGTCCGCGGCCTTGCGCCAAAGGCGCCAATCCATGTCGAGCCGCCACGGGCTGGCGTTGAGCTCGATGATGACTTGGTTCGCGATGGCTGCGTCGATCACCTTTCCGGCATTCACGTGATAGGGTTCGCGGCGCAACAGCAGCCGGCCGGTCAGATGCCCCAGCATGGTCACGTGAGTTGACTCGATTGCGCGGATCAGCCGCCGGGTCATGGTATCCTCGTCCTGCGTCATCGCATTGTGCACCGAGGCCACGACGTAGTCCAAGGTCGCCAGCACATCGTCGGCGTAGTCCAGCCGTCCATCGGTCAGGATATCGCATTCCACGCCGCTAAAGACGTGCACCTTATGTTCCTTGGCGGCGTTGAGCTCGGCGATGGCCGCGACTTGAGCCGCAAGGCGCTCCTCGCTGAGCCCGTTGGCTTGGAAACTCGATTTCGAGTGATCCGCGATGCCTAGGTAGCTCCAACCCAGTTCGTCTGCCGCCGCCGCCATTTCGGCGAGGGTGTTCCGGCCATCGGATTCGTTCGTATGGTTGTGAAATGCGCCCTGCAGGTCCGCCAAGGTGACGAGGTCCGGCAAATCCCCCTGCTCTGCCGCCTCGATTTCTCCGACGTTCTCGCGCAGCTCCGGCGGAATGAAATGCAACCCCAGCGCTTTGAAAAGATCGGCCTCGGTATCGGCCGGCGTGCGCAGGGCGCGGTTCTCCGCTTTCTCCTTCGCCGTCCCTTCACCTTCCGCCGACACCAAGCCCCACTCGCTCAAACTCAGGCCCCGGGCGAGCGCGCGCTGACGCATGGCCACGTTGTGATCCTTGGAACCGGTGAAGTGATGCAAGGCGAAGACGAATTGGTCCGCGGGCACGATCCGCAAATCCGCCTGCAGCCCGCCGGCGAACCGCACGCTGGCCTTGGTTTCGCCCTGGGCGGTTACCTCCTGGACGTTGCGCTGCCCGACAAACCACTCCACCACCGGGGCAAAGTCCGCCGCGGCAACCAGGAAATCCAAATCACCAATCGTCTCCATCCCACGGCGCAGGCTGCCCGCCGCTTCGACTCGCTCCACCTGCGGCAAAGCCCGCAGGCCGGACAGGATCGGCTGCGCCACTTCATTCGCCTCCCACCAAAGGTGCCGCTTGCCGTAGGCCTCGCGGTGCTTGATCCCGGCGAGAATCTTCTCCTGCGACTTCAGACCAAACCCATCGAGTTCCGCCACGCGGTTCTGCTCGCAGGCCTTGGTCAGGCTCGGGATGTCGGTCACCCCGAGTTTGTCGTGCAGGGCTCTGACCTTCTTCGGCCCCATCCCGGGGATGTCGAGCAACTCCACCAGCCCCGGCTCGATCGACACGCGCAGTTTTTCCAGAAAACCCAGCTTACCCGTCTCGTGCAGCTCGGTGATCTTCTGCGCCAGCGCCTCGCCAATGCCCTTGACCGAGTCCAGTTCGCCAGCGGCCACCAAGCGGGTGAGTTCGGACTCCTCCATCGACTCCAGGGCGCGGGCCCCGGTCTGGTAGGCGCGGATCTTGAACGGGTTCTCGCCCTTGAGCTCTAGCAGCACGCCAATCTCGTTCAGCAGGTCGGCGATCTCGTTCTTGGTCATGCCGGAAGCAGACGCCGGACGCGCGACCCAGACAAGCCAAAGCCGGCGCTTCACCGGATTGTGCACTCGCCGCCGGACCGATTCCCGGCCAACTTCGCGCCATGCCCTTTATCTACGAACGCACCATCCGCCTCGCCGAGACCGACGCCGCCGGCATCGTGTATTTCGCGAACTACCTCGGGTTGTGCCACGAGGCCTACGAAGCGGCGCTGGCCGCCGCGGGGCTGCCGGTGCAATCGTTCCTGGGTGGCG
>JBMSWZ010000426.1:0-2203 GCA_049425105.1 Cephaloticoccus sp. | reverse complement strand
CCGCGTCCCCATCAATCAGCGCGTGCGTTCTGGAACTGGCGCCGCGGTGCCATCGCCGCGGAAACAAAGGCGGGGCCCTCCGCCGCCGAGCCGATGGAGGACGCATCGGCGACCCGGCCCTACTACTCAATCCTGCTTCACTTGGCGCACGGGGAGGCCGGCGGCGGCCCAGTGCTTGAAGCCGCCGGCATTGGCGACGGTGAAGCCTTCCTTTTCCAGAATCGACGCAGCGATGCCGGAGCGGTTGCCGGAGCGGCAGTAAAGGATCAGTTCCTTGTCACGGTTGGCGGCGAGGAAGGCCTGCCATTTGGCGCGGTCGCCGCGCAGGTCGCTGAGCGGCAGGAGGGCGGCGGGCTCGGCCACGCCGGTGTCGGCCCATTCGGCCGGTTCGCGCACATCGACCAGCACGGCCGAGCCGGAGGCGACGCGCGCGGCGGTGTCCTTGACCGGGATAATTTCGCCGGCGAGCAGGCGAGGGGCGACCAGGAGGACGATGACGGCGACGAGGAGGATGAGGAACAGTTTCATGCGGCGGGGGATTCAGGGTTACGGCGGTTAGCCATGTAGTAAAGGACGGGCACGGCCATGCGGCTGATGAGCAGCGAGGCGATCTCGCCGAACATGAGGCTGAGCGCGAGGCCTTGGAAGATCGGGTCCTTCAAGATCACGCTGGCGCCGACCACGACGGCGAGAGCGGTGAGCAGCATCGGGCGGAAACGCACCGCGCCGGCCTCGACCACGGCGTCGCGCAGGTTCAGGCCCTCGGCGCGGCGGAGCTCGATGAAATCGACGAGGATGATCGAGTTGCGCACGACGATGCCGGCGCCCGCCATGAAGCCGATCATGGAGGTGGCGGTGAAAAACGCGCCGAAGGCCCAGTGCGCGGGCAGGATGCCGATGAGGGAGAAGGGAATCGCCGCCATCACGACGAGCGGAGTGACGTAGCTGCGGAACCAGCCGACCATCAGCATCGCGATCAGGACGAGCACGGCGGCGAAGGCGAGGCCGAGGTCGCGGAAGACCTCCAGCGTGATGTGCCATTCGCCGTCCCATTTGACGGCGGGTTCAAGGTCGTCGGCGGGAAGGTTGAGGTGATAAACCGGCAGGTCGGTCCCGGAACCACCAAACTCCCGCGCGTCGATCCGGCCAATCTCGCGGTTGATCGCAAACAGCGCGTAGGCGGGGCTCTCGACCTCACCGGCGACATCGGCGGTGACGTAGGTGACGGGCTTCAGGTTCTTGCGGTAGAGGTTGCGTTCGCCGGTGGTGGTTTCCACGCGGACCAATTCCGCCAACGGCACGAGGGGGGCGGCGGGGTTTTGGTCGGCGCGGACCTCCAGCGCGAGCAGGGCCGCGGGGGTTGGGCGCGCGGCGGGCGGGAGTTCGACGCGCAGGGGGATGTCCTCGCGTTCCTGATCGTCGTGCAGGATGCCGGTGGTCTGGCCCGCGGCGGCCAGCTGCAGGGTCTGTGTGACGGCGGCGGCGCTCACGCCGTGCAGGGCAGCCTTTTCCTTGTCGACGACATAGCGGACCTTGGGCTGGGCGGCCGCGACATACCAATCGAGCTCGACCACGCCGGGCGTGGCGGCGAACAATTACCGCACTCGGGCGGCAAGCGCGATGCGCTGGGCCTCGTCGGGACCGTAGATTTCAGCCACGAGCGACTGCAGCACGGGCGGACCGGGCGGCACCTCGGCGACGACCACGACGGCGCCGTGGCGGGCGGCGATGGGCGCGACCATTGCGCGGATGCGCTTGGCAATGGGGTGGCTTTGGTCGGCGCGCTCGTGCTTGGGCACGAGGTTAACCTGGATGTCGGCGACGTTGGGGCCGCGGCGCGTGAAGTAGTGGCGCACAAGGCCGTTGAAATTGAAGGGCGACGCCGTGCCGGCGTAAACCTGCAGGTCGCGCACCTCGGGCGCGGTGCGGATGGCGGCGGCCATTTCCTGCGCGATGCGGGTCGTCTGCTCGAGGGTGGTGCCTTCCGGGGTGTTGAGGACGACCTGGAACTCCGACTTGTTGTCGAAGGGCAGCATCTTGATCACCACGGCGCCGCTGAGGACGAAGCCGGCGGAAAGCAGCAGCAGGCCGACGATGCCGCCGAGGAAAAGCCAGCGCCAGCGCGCGGAGTCGAGCAGCGGCTCCATCACGCGGTGGTAGAGCCGGGTAAACCAGTCGTCGTTGCCGCCGTGCTCGTGCGCAA
>JBMSWZ010000425.1:0-2204 GCA_049425105.1 Cephaloticoccus sp. | reverse complement strand
ATCTGGCCTACCTGCCGCATCAGACCGGCCCTTACGAACAGATCGGCACCTATACGCCGGCTGAGCGCGCGGAGAAGCTCGCCGAACTGCGCGCCAACGAGGCCAAGCACGCCGCCAGCTACGCCTGGATCGACCAGTCCGCGGGCGTCGTGCAACTCCCGATCGAACGCGCCATGGAACTGACCGTCCAGCGCTACCAACGGAACTAACCGCGAGTCCCTTTGCAATGACCACAACCCTGCACGACCCGGCCGCAGAAGTCAGCGATGTCGATCGCTCGGCCCGTTGCTCCCTTTCTTTTCTCATCGTCTCAGCCTTGGGCTGGTTGGTCTTGGGCGGCGTTCTGGCGCTGCTCAACCTGATCCAAGCCCACACTCCGGCCTTCCTTGCGGACTGCGCCTGGTTCAGCTTCGGCCGCCTGCAGGCCCTGCAGGAGACGGCGCTGCTCTACGGCTGGACGGTCAACGCCGGCCTCGCCACGGGTCTCTGGCTGCTCATTCGCCTTGGCGGGGCGCCGCTGCGCGGAGCCAACTACGTCACTTTTGGCGCGCTGTTCTGGAACCTCGGCCTGACGATCGGCTTGGCCTGCATCGCCGTCGGCGAGATGACCTCATTCTCGCTCCTGCAACTCCCGCGTTATGTGCAGCCGGTGATGTTGGTCGCGTTCGCGGCCTGCGGAGCGCCGGGCGTCCTCGCCTGGACCGGCCGTCGCGCCGAGACGACCTACGCCACCCAGTGGTATGTCATTGCCGCCCTGTTCCTGTTTCCATGGTTCTTCTCGGTCGCGCAGGTGATGCTGCTGTTCGCCCCGGTGCGCGGCGTGCTGCAGAACGTGGTGGCGGCCTGGTATGGCCAAAACTTCCTCAGCCTGTTGCTCGCGCCGCTTTCGATCGCGGTGCTCTATTACCTGCTGCCGAAAATCAAGGGCCAGGTGCTGCCGGCCTATGACTTTGCGATCTACGGCTTCTGGTCGTTGATCCTTTTTGGCGGCTGGATTGGCGGACGCCAACTGATTGGTGGTCCGGTGCCGGCGTGGATTCCGACCGTGGCCATCGCGGCGGCGGCGATCATTCTGTTTCATCACATGATCGTGGCCTTGAACCTCCGCGGGTTGTTCGCTCCCGGCGGCAGCGTGGTCCTGAAGTTCGCGGCGGCCGGCTTCGCGGCCTACCTGCTCACGGGCCTCGGGGACGCGGTCTTTGCCATGCGCGGACCGGCGGCGATCACGCACTTCACGTATTTCCAGCAGGCGCAGCTGCAACTCGCGCTGGCGTCGTTCTCGCTGATCATTTTTGCCGCCATTTACTACCTGGCGCCCCGGCTCTTCGGCGCGGCCTGGCCTTCCGCCGGTTTGGTGCGGGCGCATTACCTGGCCTCGTTGATCGGCTTCGCGGTCCTCATCGGCAGCCTCGCCCTCGCCGGTTGGCGTCAAGGCGTGGCCCTGGACAATCCGGAGGTCGCGTTTGCGGCCATCACGGTGCAGACCAAGCCGGGGTTGCAGGTGGCCACCGCCGCGCCGGCCCTGCTCGTGTTCGGTAATCTCGCGCTCCTCGTGCATTTCGTCCGGCTCGCGCTGACCCGGCCCGCTGCGGACGCGACCGCGCAATTCCGTCAGCCCCAAGCTTTGGAGGCAACTGCGTCATGAAAAACGGCTTCTTGTTCTTCTTCGGACTTTTCTTAGCGCTCGCGCTTTCATGGGCGGGACTCGCCTTGGGGACGAATGCCCAACTCGGCGACCTCAAGCCTCATTACGATGACCTTGATGGCAAGGCCTTCCCGCTGCGCGCCAGTGGCGTCGCCGCTCGGGGCCAGCTGGTCTACCAAGATCTCGGTTGCGCCTCATGCCACACCCAGCAGGTGCGGCGTCCCGACTACGGTTCCGACCAGGCGCGCGGGTGGGGTGAGCGGCAGAGCGTTGCCCGTGACTATGTGCAACAGGGGCGTCCGCTCCTCGGCACAAGCCGTGTGGGCCCGGATCTCGCCAACTTTGGCGTCCGCGCCGAGGCGGCCGGCAAGACGGCGACCGATTTGCTCGTCGATCTTTACAACGATCGCGAAGGGATGCCGGCCTACCGTTTTCTTTTCGAGACCCGCAAAATCGTCGGCGAGTCCTCGGCCAAAGCGCTCGCGGGCGCGGCCCCGGCGGGCTACGAAGTCGTGCCGACCGAGCGGGCCGAGAGCCTCGCCGCCTACCTCTTGAGCTT
>JBMSWZ010000424.1:0-2212 GCA_049425105.1 Cephaloticoccus sp. | reverse complement strand
CCTGATCCGCTACTTCAAGGCCAACACCAACCAGAAGCTCGAAGGCTTCCAGCCAGAGCGGCCGAACCGCGACCTCGCGGACTTCCTCGATCACATCGCCCGCAGCGCCCATCGCGGCCTGGGCTGGCCGATTGACATGCACGACATGAGCAAGATCGGCGGCGCCGCCGTGCGCTCCGTGATGGGCCAGATCCAGCGCAGCGTCGCCCAGCGGCAGGACGCCCTCTGGACGCCGCTGCTCTCCGCCGTGCTCTACGCGACCGGCGCCTTCGTCGGCAACGGCACGCTGCCCTTCGCCCGCGACTGGTGGAACCTCGGCTTCACCCTGCCGGCCAAGCCCAGCGTGGACATCGGACGCGATTCGCAAAACCGGCGCGCCGACGTGGCGATGGGCCTGCGCTCCCTCAGCGAAATCGCCGAGGAAGACGGCAGCACCGCCGAAACGCTCCTCCGCCGTCGCGCCTCCGACTGGCTGCTCCGCGAACGCATTGCCACCGAAACCGGCGTGCCGCAGACCGCCCTTTTCAACCCCGATGTCGAAGTCGGCCAGCCGATGGAACCGACCGCATTTCTGAGCGATCCCAACGCATGACTCCCTATCCTCGCATCGCCACCGCGCTCGCGACCGCCCGCTGGTGCATCACGCCGGCCGCGCTCGCCGGCATCCGTTCGACTTTCGAGACCGCCTGCCTCCGGGGCCCTCGGGCGGCCGACGATTACGAGGACGCCGCGCCCGAGCCGCCCGAGCCCGAGTTCATGGCCGGCATCATGGTCATCCCCGTGCATGGCATCTGCGCGCGTTACCTCTCCCAGATGGAGACCGACTGCGGCGGGCTTGATCTCAATCACACCGAGCAAGCCCTGCGCATGGCCGCGGCCGATCCCCGCGTCACGGGCATCGTCCTGCACTTCAACTCGCCCGGCGGCACGGTCAATGGCATTCCCGAACTGGCGGGCCTGATCGCCGAGATCAACGCAGCCAAGGGCATCGTCGCCTTCACCGACGCGCAATGTTGCTCGGCCGCCTACTGGCTTGCCAGCGCGTGCGGCGAAATCGTCGTCACGCCCAGCGCCGAGGTCGGCAGCATCGGCGTTTACTCCGCGCTCGTGGATGAATCCGCCGCCTGGGCGCAGAACGGCTACAAGCTGGAACTGATGAAAGCCGGCCAGCACAAGGCCATGGGCATTCCCGGCCTGCCGCTCGCGCCCGAAGATCGTGCCCTGATCCAAGCCGATGTGGATGCGATCTACGCCATGTTCACCAGCGATGTCGTGGCCGGCCGCGCCCGGGCCGGCGCCAGCGTCAGCCTGGAAACGATGCAGGGCCAAACCTTCATGGGCGGCGTCGCCGTCGCCAATGGCCTCGCCGACCGCACCGTCGGCAGCCTCACCGCGCTCCTGGAACAGCTCACCATGGACGGGGCGCAAAACAGTTAAACGCGGCCACGCCGCCTGAAAAACACATGACCATCTTCGGCAAATCAGCCCGTGACACGTTCCTGATGGCCGCCCTCGCGCAGGCCGGCATCACGGAAGAAACCGTCGCCACCGCCCAGGCGGCGAACAACCTTGACTTCCTCGGCAACGCCGGCGCCGCGCTGAGCACGGTCCAGGCCGAAGCCGCGTCGTTGCAGACCGAACTGGCCAACGTCAACGCGACCGTGACGGCTGTCCGCTCCGCGTTCGGCCTCGAAGCGCTGACGACTGACGCGCTCAACGCCGTCATCGCCGCCAAGGTCGAGGCCGCCCGCAAGGAAGGCGAGGAAGCCGGCAGCCGCGCCGCCGCCGCCGAACTCGCCGCCCGCGGCCACGCGCCCGTGCCCACCGCTCCAGCCGCGGCCTCGGCCACGGGCAACTCCCTGGCCGAACAGTATCAGGGCATCACCAACGCCCGCGAGCGCGCTGCGTTCATCCGCACGCACGGCCTCGGAACCATTCTCGCCTCGATCCGCCGGGGCGCTCTTGCCAACAACTAACCGTCCATTCTCATGGCTAACGCCCTAACCACACTCACTCACACGCTGCTGGCGCAGACTGCGCTCGAAGCGTTCATCGCCGACATCGCGCCGCTTATGGTGTTTGCGCGCAACTTCTCCGACGCCGCCGCCAGCCGCGGTGACAAGGTGAAGGTGCCGTTCATCTCCGCCGCCGATGCCGCGGCCACGTTCGCCGGCACCTACACCATTCAGGATGCCGATGCCGAAGGCAAAGA
>JBMSWZ010000423.1:0-2212 GCA_049425105.1 Cephaloticoccus sp. | reverse complement strand
CTGTCGCTGACACAAATCCAGCGCTTCACCTCGATGTGTGGTGCGACCCTTCCGGCCAAACTGATCACCCGCCTGGAAGCCGCCGGGGACCACCCCGAGGTCGTCGAGACGATCGGCATCGACTGGGCGCTGGGCCAGATCCGCGCCCTGAACGAGCGTGGCGCCCCCGGCTACCACCTCTACATTCTCAATCGCGCCAAGAGCGCACTCGCCCTCGCCGCCGGTCTGGCCGCTTAGCCGCCCGCAAAAACCGGGCGGAAACCTGCCTCGCGCAGGATGGTCGCGATCTTCTCGCGCTGGTCGCCCTGGATTTCGATGTCGCCGCCCTTCACCGTGCCGCCGCAGCCACAGGCCGCGCGCATTTTTTTGGCGAGCTGTTCCTTCTCCGGCAGGCCGATGCCCGTAAAACCCGTGACCAAGGTGACCGTCTTGCCCCCGCGTCCGGCCGTGGCGCGTTTGATGTCCACCCGCCCGCGGTTCCGCTCCACCACCGGTTGATTCCGCGAACTTCCGCCCCCCGACGAACCTTGGTCAGTGGCAGGCGCGCCCTCCGAAGCCTTGGCGAAGGAGGGCAATCCATCACCACTCAGGGCCCCAAACGGATTCTGCCCGAGCCCGTCACCCCCGTCGGTGCGCACCTTGTCGCCCATGCTCATGCGCCGGTCCCCGCCGGTCGGCCGCCGCAGGCACCCGCCGGGATATCCGACTCGCCCCCGAGGAACATCAGCGCTTTGGCATAACTCCTACGTTCAAGGAAATGAACGAGTTGCGGATGCAATTGATTGCGCTCAGTGCTCAGGATCCGGTCGAGTTTCTCCATCTCGGACGTGATTACATCAGCGTCCGCACGCTGAATGCCGGCGAGCAGCTGGGAGAGCGAAAGTTTGATGGCGGGTTCGGTCACAAGGTTAGGTGAAACTAATTTCTCTGTTACAGGGCTTAAGCTGTAATGCAATCTCTCGTCCGGGCCGGGGACTGGCTTGAGTCGCCCGGTGGGTCGTGTTGAATTTTCATTTCAACCCTTTTCCCAGCACACGTAGCGGGCACGTCCCTTGGCCGTGAAGCGCAAGTGTGCTTTTATTATCTGCCCATGAATTCCCTCTCCCTTCCCACCGGCGCGAATGCCGCGGCCATCGACGCCGCGTATCAGTCATGGCTGGAAAACCCCGATTCGGTGGATCCGACTTGGCGCGCATTCTTCCAAGGCTTCTCGCTCGGCCACGCGGGCGGCGCGATCACCAGCAGCGAGGGCACGGACAGTGCGGCGATCATCGACAGCCTCAAGCAGTCAAACGTCCACTACCTCATCAACAGCTACCGCGCCATCGGCCACTTCGAGTCCCACCTCGATCCCCTGAGCGACCCGCCTCCGGCGCACGAGAAACTCTCCCTCGCCCAGTTTAATCTTTCCGAGGCCGACCTCGACACGTCGTTTGACATCGGCACCTACCTCGGCGGCGGCCAGATGAAGCTTCGCGACGTCATCACCTCGCTCCGCCAGACCTACTGCGGCCACGTCGGCGTGGAATACATGCACATTCAGGACATGGATGTGCGTCAGTGGCTGCAGCAGAAGATGGAGCCCGGCCGCAACCAGCCCGCCTTCGGCCGCGCCGAGAAGATCCGCATCCTCCGCCGCGTGCACAAGGCCGAGCTCTTCGAGAAATTTCTCCACACGAAATACGTCGGCCAGAAGCGCTTTTCGCTCGAGGGCGGCGAGACGATCATCGCCGCGCTGGACGCCTTGATCGAGCACTGCCCCGCGACGGGCGTCGAGGAAGTCGTCATGGGCATGGCCCACCGCGGCCGCCTCAACGTGCTCACCAGCATCATGCGCAAGTCCTTCGACCAGCTCTTCGAGCAATTCTCGGAGAACTACATCCCCGACGCGGTCGGTGGCGACGGCGACGTGAAATACCACCTCGGCTACAACGCCGTGCTCGATACCGCCGCCGGCCCCAAGGTCGAGGTGCGGCTCGCCGCCAACCCCTCGCACTTGGAGATCGTGAACCCCGTGGTCGAGGGCAAGGCCCGCGCCCGCCAGCGCATCCACGGCGACACCGGCCGCACCAAGGTCCTGCCCGTGCTGATCCACGGCGACGCCGCGTTTGCCGGCCAGGGCGTCGTGGCCGAGACGATGAACTTCTCGCAGCTGCCCGGCTACCGCACCGGCGGCACCGTCCACTTCATCATCAACAATCAGATCGGCTTC
>JBMSWZ010000422.1:0-2177 GCA_049425105.1 Cephaloticoccus sp. | reverse complement strand
GGCAGCTGGGTTGCACCAAAGAACGACAGCACGGTCTCAACCTCGGCCACGGTCGTGACCTCGTCCAGCGCGATGCCCACGGTGTAGTCGTCGAGGCGGCGGAGGTTGATCTTCCGCGCGGCGGCGGCGGCGTGCACCCGGGCGGCGGCGACGTTGCCGACGGTGAGCGTGTCGAACACCGGCTCGGCGTTGACCCTGGCGCCAAGGGTGGTGAGGCCCCGGGCCAGCAGTTGGGTGAGCAGGCGCACGCGCTGCGCGCTGCGCTTGAGGCCCTCGGGCCCGTGGTAGACGGCATACATCGAGGCCATGACGCCGAGCAGCACCTGGGCGGTGCAGATGTTCGACGTGGCCTTGTCGCGGCGGATGTGCTGCTCGCGCGTGCCGAGCGCGAGGCGCATGGCGGGGTTGCCCTGCGCGTCCTTGGAGACGCCCACCAGGCGGCCGGGCATCTGGCGCTTGTGCGCGTCGCGCGTGGCGAGGAAACCCGCGTGCGGGCCGCCGCAGCCGAGCGGCACGCCAAAGCGCTGGGCGGAGCCCACGGCGACGTCCGCGCCGAATTCGCCGGGCGGCTTCAGCAGGGTGAGCGCAAGGAGGTCGGTGGCGGCGACGCAGAGCGCACCGGCATCATGGGCCTTGGTGAAGAACGCGGTGAAGTCGTGGATGCTGCCGGTCGTGTCAGGATACTGCACGAGCACGCCGAAGACCTTGCCGGCAAAATCGTAGGTGCGGTGGTCGCCCACCACCACGACGACGCCAAGCGGCGTGGCGCGCGTGCGGACGATGTCGATCGTCTGCGGGTGGCAGTTTTCCGAGACGAAGAACACGCTGGGATCCGGCCGCCCGCCGAGCTTGATGCGGTGGCACATCATCATCGCCTCGGCGGCGGCGGTGCCCTCGTCGAGCATCGACGCATTGGCGATTTCGAGTCCGGTCAAGTCGGTGACGACCGTCTGGAAATTCAGCAGGGCCTCGAGCCGGCCCTGCGAAATCTCGGATTGGTAGGGCGTGTAGGCGGTATACCAGCCGGGGTTTTCCAGGATGTTGCGTTGGATGACGCCGGGCACGGCGGTGTCGTGGTAGCCGAGGCCGATGAAGCTGCGGTAGACTTGGTTTTGCGCGGCGATGGCGCGCAGTTCCGCGAGGGCGGTGGATTCGCTGGCCGCCGCGGGGAGGTTGAGCGGGCGGGGCAGGCGGATCGGGGCGGGGACCGCGGCGTCGGTCAAGGCGTCGAGCGAATCGAAGCCGGTGGCGCGCAACATGTCGGCGAGCTCGGGCGGGGGGGAGCCGGTGTGCCGGCGTTCAAAACGGTCGAGCGGGGCCAAAAGGTCGCGGGGGGAAGGCATGGCGCCTGACGCTAGCCCGGGCCCCGGGCGGCGCAACCGCGATTTGGGCGGGGCGGCGCCAATTAGGGAATTGTTTACGGTCTCGAAGCCGGGCTTTTCGGCCGGTCCAACGGAAAAGGCCGATTCTGTCATTCTGAGCGCAGCGAAGAATCCAGTGAGTCTGCCGCGAGCGAACATCGGGCTGGATTCTTCGCTGCGCTCAGAATGACAATCCGGGTCCATGGCCCCAACGCGCTCCTCCGTATCCCGTTCGACTGCCTCGGCCCAGGAGCGCACCCCGCCGCTTTGCACCCGGGGCGAACGGGCCGCCTGGATCGACCGGCGGTTGGCGGAGCTCTACCCGGAGACGCCTGTGCCGCTCGACCACCGCGACGCCTACACGCTCCTGGTGGCGGTGCTGCTTTCGGCGCAGTGCACCGACAAGCGCGTCAACGAGGTCACGCCGCACCTTTGGGCCGTGGCCGCCACCCCCGCGGCGATGGCGCGGGTGCCCGTGGCGAAAATCCAGGTGATCATCCGCCCCTGCGGGTTGTCGCCGCAGAAGGCCAAGGCGATCGCGGGCCTGTCGAAAATCTTGATGGAGCAACACGGCGGCGAGGTGCCGCGGACCTTTGGGGAACTGGAGGCCCTGCCGGGCGTGGGCCACAAGACCGCGTCGGTCGTCATGGCCCAGGCCTTTGGCGTGCCGGCCTTTCCCGTCGACACGCACATCCACCGACTCGCCCAGCGCTGGAAGCTCTCCAACGGGCGCAGCGTGGAGCAGACCGAGGCGGACCTGAAAAAACTCTTCCCGCGCGAACACTGGAATGCGCTGCACCTGCGGATCATTTTCTA
>JBMSWZ010000421.1:0-2219 GCA_049425105.1 Cephaloticoccus sp. | reverse complement strand
GACGCGCTGGCCAAGGCCTTGGCCGCGGTGACCGCGGGTGAGTGGCTGATTGAGGAACGCATTTCCGGCAAGGAGCTCTCCATCGGCGTGCTGAACGGCCGCGCCATGGGCGTGGTGGAAATCCGTCCGAAGTCCGGCGTCTATGACTACGCCAGCAAATACACCAAGGGCCTGACGGAGTATTTTGCGCCGGCGCCGCTGCCGGAGGCGACGACCGTGGAAGTGCGCGCCGCGGCGGAGCGCGCGTTCACCGCGTGCGGTTGCCGCGACTATGTGCGCGTCGACTTCATCCTTTCTGCTTCCGGCCGCCTTTATTTGCTGGAAATCAACACGCTGCCCGGCATGAAAGAAACCAGTCTGCTGCCGATGAGCGCACAATGTGTGGGGCTGGATTTCACGGCATTGGTTCGGGAACTGGTCATGCCTGCTGTGCGCCGTTTCAACCCGGCAAAAGCCACTTCCGTCGTCCCGTGAGCAAAGCGAATCCCCATCCTCCCCAAGCGCGCAGCTGGCGCGACATCCCGCAGCAGGTCAAGCCGCGGGCGATGTCGCGCGGCGGACGCCGCCGCGTGTGGTGGTCCTTTGCGCGCTGGGCCGCCGTCCTCGGCGGTGTCGCGGTGCTGTTGGGCGGCGTGTATTTCTTCACCGAGATGATGTCGGGCGAAACCCGCACGCTGGCCCGCGCGGTCAATGCCGTGCCGGTCAAGACCATCGCGCTCCGCACCGACGGCGTGCTGGACCAGGCTTGGATCACCCGCACCCTCGCGCTCCCGCCCAAGGCGACGCTGATGGATATCGACCTGGAGGAACTGCTCGACCGGTTGCTCGCGGACCGGCAGGTTCGCACCGCCACGGTGAGCCGCAAGTTTCCCGACACGCTGGAGGTCACCCTTTCGGAACGTTCGCCGGTGGCTTTGATCAACCTGCAGTCCGGCACCTCCGGCCCGCAGCCGCACGTCGTCGCCCGCGACGGCGTGGTCTACCGCGGCAGCGGTTACGATCAAACCATGCTCGGCGGCCTGCCCTGGCTCGACGGCTTCAAGCTGCGTCGCGGTCCCGACGGCTATGAACCCATCTACGGGATGCCCGTGGTTGCCGACCTTCTCGCCACCGCCCGCAATGAGGCGTCGCACCTTTATCAGTCGTGGCGGGTCGTTTCGCTGGCGCGGCTCGAGACCGACGCCGAGATCGAGGTCCGCAGCGACTCGGTTGAGCGCATCATTTTCAACGCCCGCAACACCAGCGACTTTCTCCGGCAGGTCGCGCAGCTCGACGTGCTCCTCGATTCCGTGCGCGCCGGCACCGAACAGCCGGTCGAGGAGATCAACCTCGCGGTCGGCCGCATGATCGACGGCCGCATCCAGGTGCCGGTCACGTTCAAAGGCAGCGTCGCCGACCCGAAGATCGCTCCCGCGCGCCGCGCCGAAACCACTCCGCCTCTGCTTTTCAAACCAACCCGTCCCGCCTCACGTGAGCTCTAGCCCCCACTTCATCGGTGCCGTCGAGATCGGCACCGCCAAGGTCACCGTCCTGATCGGCGAATACACCGGTCGCGAACTCGCCATCATCGGCCGCGGCGAATGCCAGTCGCGCGGCGTGATCAAGGGCACCGTCGTCGACTACAAGGCGGCCAGCGAGTGCGTCCACAGCGCACTCGAGTCCGCCGAACGCGAAGCCGGCGAACGCATGGACACGGTGTTCCTCGCCCAAACCGGCGGCCACTTGGAGGGCTTTTACAATGAGGCCGCCGTCAACGTGAAGGCGGCCGACAACATGATCTCGGCCGACGACATCCGCACCGTGTGCGAACTCGCCCGCGCCAAGGAGCTGCCGCAAAACCGCATGGTGGTGCACCACATCCGCCGCCCGTTCCGCGTGGACGGCCGCCTGGTGCCGACTTCCCCCGAACATCTCGTCGGCCAGCGCCTTGAGGTCGGTTACTGGACCGTGCACGGCCAGGAGCAGCGGCTGGCGGATACGATTCACGTCATCCGCGGCTTCAATCTCGAGGTCGGCGAACTGGTGCTCTCCAGCCTTGCCTCGGGTCACATGGTCACCACGCCCGAGGAGCGTCAGCACGGCGTGCTCGCGATCGACATCGGTGCCGGCACCACGGACTTTGTCCTCTACCGCGACGGCGTGCCGCACACGACCGGCGTCGTGGCCGTCGGCGGCACCCCCCGGCCCAACGCCCTGAGCATCGGCCGCCGGCGCACCGC
>JBMSWZ010000420.1:0-2232 GCA_049425105.1 Cephaloticoccus sp. | reverse complement strand
CCTTGCTGGGAGCTGGCGCGGGCTTGGGCGAGGTCGCTCGTCAAACCGGCTACCACCCGGACCACCTCACGCGAAAATTGAAACGCGAAACCGGCCTGGGCCTGCGCGCGATCCGCAACCGCCTGCGCTTGGAATCCGCCCAACGCGCCCTGCGCGGCGAGGCGACCATCGCCGATGCCTCCGCCCGGGCGGGATTCGATGACCCCAACTACTTCGCCCGGTGGTTCCGGCGGCAGACGGGGCAAAGCCCGAGCGGGTTCCGCCAGAAAACATAAAGCCCCGGAGGCGGACCTCCGGGGCTGAAAAAAGAAATCCGCAGCGGTTACTCCGCCTTCTTGGTGCACTGCGGCTGGGCGCCGGCCGGGAGCGGAGGGATGTCGCCCTCGCCCGCGCGCGGCAGCGTGCCGTCCAGCTCCTGACGCCAGTGGGCCACGTCGCCACCGGGCACGTAGCAATACATCATGTGCAGCGGCGTGTCGCCGATGTTGGTCAGCTGATGAAACTTGCCGGGCGGCATATACACCATCTGGCCGGCGGTGATTTCCTGCTTCTCGGTGTCGACGCACATTTCGCCGCGACCCTGGAGGATCATGTAAACCTCTTCCTGGGTCTGGTTGTGCCAAGGCACCTGGCCGCCGTTGGGCTCGAGGACGACGTAGCCCATGGAAAAATTATCCGACTTGATCGGCTGGGGTCCGGAACCGACGAGCCCGCGGCCATAACGGCGCGCCGGAAAGGTGCGCCCGGGGATATTGGCAATGTCTGCGATGATCATAATTAGGATTGGAAAGGCCTTAAATGCGCGCGCATGCTGGCGCTGTAAATGGCAAATCCGGATTTATGCCCGCCCCTGCACACCTCGGCGGAAACCGAGGCGAAGCAATTGCTCGAAGTCCAGGGTGACCAGGGCCTGAAGGGAGCGATCGCGGTGCTGATGACGCAGTTCAACGTCCTGCAGACGCGCGCGCAAATGATGCTCACGATCACCACGTTGACGCTGACCATCACCGGCTTCTCCGGGCCCAAGATCGCCGCCTCGGGCATGTTCTCCCGCGTGGCCATGGCCGCCGGGCTGCTGTTCACCCTCTCGTCCACTCTGCTGATTCTGGGCGGCAGCCTGCGGATCCGCTGGGTCACGCAGTTTCAGGGCGAAACGCCCCTGGCCCTCATCACCCGCGTGCTGACCTATCGCAACGAGAAGACCCGCCTGTTTTTCGCCGAGATCTGCCTGCTCGTCGCCGGCCTCGCGTGTTACGTGGCCGGCGTCGTGGCGTATTTTATCGTCGGCGAATGATTGTAGGGCGGGGTTTCCAAGCCCCGCCTCGCATACTAATCGCTCACGCGGCGGGGATCAGAGACCCCGCCCTGCAATCAAGCCTAAGCAGCGAGCCCGCAACGCAGCAACAGCGCCTGCAGGTCCGGATCGCGGCCAATGAAGTCGCGGTAGAGCGTCATCGGCTCGGCCGAGTTTCCTCGGCTCAGGATCTTGCTCACGAATTCGCGGCCGGTTTCGCGGTTGAAAATGCCCTCGCGTTTGAAACGCGTAAACGCATCCGCATCGAGCACCTCCGCCCACTTGTAACAGTAGTAACCCGCGGCATAACCCACCGGCTCCGAAAAGATGTGACCGAAACGGCGGATGATAGTCGGTGCGGGCGGCACGGTCCGCACGAGGCAGTCCGCGATATCAGCCCGCATCTGCGCCTCGATGTCCGGGGCGGCGACGTAACGATCCGTGTTAAGGTGGAAGAGCAAGTCGAGTTTCCCGTAGCTCAGCTGGCGCATCATCGCGGACGCCGAGCGGAAATTCTTAGCCGCGACTTTCTTGGCGAACAACGCCTCGGGAATCGAGGCGCCGGTTTCATGGTGACGCGCAAACAAATCGAGACTTTCGCGCTCCCAGCACCAGTTTTCCATGATCTGCGACGGCAATTCCACAAAGTCCCAGGCGACGTTGACGCCGTTGAGCGACTTCACCGTCACTTCGCCCAGCAGGTGATGCAGGAGATGCCCGAATTCGTGAAAAATCGTCTCCACTTCGCGGTGGGTCAGCAATGCCGGCCGACCGTCCGCGGGCGGCGTCATGTTACCGCAGATCAAGCCGAGGTGCGGTTCGCGGCCGCCGCCGGGCAACGGGGCACCGGTGCGCAGGTAATTCATCCACGCGCCGCTGCGCTTGGACTCCCGCGGATGCCAGTCGGAATAGAACGAGCCCAAGTGCGCGCCCGCGGT
>JBMSWZ010000419.1:0-2232 GCA_049425105.1 Cephaloticoccus sp. | reverse complement strand
CCGGGCGCCAGCCTTCCCGGCGGAACGCCGCCGGACCACAACCGGCGTGCCGCGCGAACACCCGGCTGAAATGGTGCCGGTTCGCGTAACCCAATTCCTCGGCGATTTGATCGATCGACTGGTCCGACAGCGCCAGGCGCCGGCTGGCCTCCTGCATGCGTTGCGCGGAAACATACATCGCGGGCGTGCTGCCGGTGCGCTGCTTGAACCAACGAATAAAGGCCTCCACGCCCAAACCGGCCTGTTGGGACAGGTCTTGATTAGTCAATCGCTGGGTCAGGTTGGAAATGACATAAGTCAACACCCGCTGCAGCCGCGGCTCCGGCGCCGCCAAGCCGGCGTTCTCCCAATCCGCAAAAACCGCGTGCAACAACGCCTGCCCCAGGTGATTGCCGCGCTCCACCCGCCGCTCCGCCGTCGCCTCGCGCAGCGCCCTCGCCAGTCCCCTGCCCGCCTCCGGCAAGGGCAGGACATGCACGGATGAGGACGCCGGCGGCAATACGGCGCGCACCGTGAAATGCACCCACAGGTGCTCCACGCCGCGGTCGGCGCCACAATCAAAGGGCACGCCCTCGGGCATGACGGCGACGTGCTCGGCGTCCAGCGCCACGCGACGGGCGCCGGAGCGCACCCACGCCCCTTCGCCGAACTCATAGAACAAACGCCAAAAGGGACTGCAGACCGCCGCATGCGCCCACGCAGTATCCAAGGCCATCACGCCGACCTCGTGGATTTGAAACACCCCCGCCGCCGCCCGGTGCGGCACGCGCAACCCATCCTGCGTGAAGGGATTCCGCCAACGGCTCCGGTCAATTTTAGACACAAGTTAGTAGCTGATGGGCATAGGCGAAAGGCAAACCAATTGATACAATGGCCCCATGCCCTCCGCCTCGGTTGCCCCCGCCCCTGCCTTCGTTACGCGCCAGCCGCTTATTGACGCCCACTCGCGTCAAAAGCCGCGCACGGTCGATCAACTGTGCGACTGGCAATATGTCGAGAAGGCGATCCATCGCCTCCTGGCCGCCTGGGGCCGTGACCTGTGCGAGTGGGACGACAAGAGCACGATTCACCGGCATGTCTGGGACCAGGCCGAATGCGTGCGCCGGCTGCGCGAGCGCACCGAGCAGTTTCCCGGCGGCAGGGCGGATGCGCCGGTGTCGGGTCGCTTGGAGCGTCTGGCCAACACCGTGCTGCTGGCCCCGACCTTTGAGGATGCCCTCGACGGTATTTACGTCCACTTGATCAAGACCCTGGTCGCTGCCTACGGCGAATACTGCGCCACGGTCCATCCCGTGCACGATGCGCCGACGATCGCGTTGCTCCACGAGATCAACCAGATCAAGAGCCAGCAGTGGCTGTGGTATCGCGACTACCGCCGGCGCCACCCCCACGCGATTGATGCCGGCTACCTGGAGCGCGTCCAGTCCGCCCTGGCCGATTGCGGAGAGTTACGTGGTCCGTTGCCCGTGACCGGCGATGATCAAGCCAAGCCCGCCGGGGTCGCGACCGACTTCCGCCTCAGTCGCTTCAGCGCGCGCGTCGAGCCCATCCGCGCCCGGCAGCCGTTCATGGACTACGTCCGGGCCGATTTTGCCACGAGCATCGAGGCCCGCCGGCTGTTCTGGGCCTACGGTTACATGATGGAGAAGAACCTCCCGGATGACCAGCTGGCCTGGCTCTACTACGGCCACTACATGCCGTGGCAGTGGCATCACGACATTTCGCGCCACCTTTGGGATGAATCCCGTCACGGCGACTCAGGGTATTCGCGGTTGCGCGACTTCGGCATCTCGCTGGAGGAGGTCGGCTTTTCCGGCTACGATCAGGCCGATCGCGAAAAGGTCCTGCGCGAAATCGCCGCAACCCAGGGCATCACCCTCGACGAGGCGTTCGCCCGCCAGCTGGAGTTGCTGCGGCCGCAACGCTACGAGCCCATCACTCCCGAACAGCTCTACCAACACGTCTTCATGATCGGCATGATCGCGGAAACGGGACATTTCGTCGTCAAGAAGGAAGGCTACGTCGACTTCAAGGAAGGCCAGGACCTCGATTCTGCCGAAATGATGCTCTTCGACATCATCGACGAGACTGCGCACGTCCAATATGCCCACCAGTGGCTGCCCCTGCTCGCCGAGCATGCCGGAGTGGACAACTCCAACTACCGTGAGCGCGCCGCGCAGGTGCGCGAGGAATACCAGAACAAGGCCAACGACGATGCCGCCGCCTTGCGGG
>JBMSWZ010000418.1:0-2239 GCA_049425105.1 Cephaloticoccus sp. | reverse complement strand
CCGGTGGCAGACACTGCCGGGCCACGCAGAGCGCCGCCCCCGCACCCGCCGCCACTCCCGCGAAGGAAGGTCAAAAACAGACCCGCAAAAAGCTCACGCCCCTCCGCGCCCGCATCGCCGAGCGCTTGGTTCAGGCCCAGCACGAGGCCGCCATGCTCACCACGTTCAACGAGGTCGACATGTCCGCCGTCATGGGCCTGCGCAAAAAATACCAGGACGACTTCGTGAAGAAACACGGGGTGAAGCTTGGCTTCATGTCCTTCTTCACCAAGGCCGTCGTGCACGCCCTCCAGCAGGTTCCCGGCATCAACGCCCAGATCGACGGCGACCAACTGGTGCAGAACCATTATTACGACATCGGCATGGCCGTTTCGACGCCGAAGGGACTGATGGTTCCCGTCATTCGTGATTGCGACCAGCTCGGCATGGCCGGGATCGAGAAGGCCATCGGCGAAGTCGCCCAACGCGCGCGCGACGGCAAAATCACCCTGCAAGACCTCGAGGGCGGCGTGTTCACCATCACCAACGGCGGCATCTTCGGCTCCATGCTCTCCACGCCGATCCTTAACGCCCCGCAAAGTGCTATCCTCGGCCTGCACGCCATCAACGAGCGCCCCGTCGCCGTCGACGGCCAGGTCGTCATCCGCCCGATGATGTATCTCGCCCTCAGCTACGACCACCGCATCGTCGACGGCCGCGAAGCCGTGACCTTCCTCGTCAAGGTCAAGCAGGCCATCGAGGACCCCGCCCGCCTCCTGATCGGCGCCTAACCCATCTTTCTCTTTCTCCTAATCTTTCTCTTTCTCCTCTTCCGGACTGAGAGAACGATAACGAGGAAGAGAATGAGAAAGAATTTTCATGTCTTCCGAATCCTTTGATCTCCTCGTTCTCGGCGCCGGCCCGGGCGGCTACGTCTGCGCGTTTCGCGCGGCGCAGCTCGGCCTGAAGGTCGCGCTCGTCGACAAGCGCGCCACGCTCGGCGGCACCTGCCTTAACGTCGGCTGTATCCCCAGCAAGGCCCTGCTCGCCTCGTCGGAGCACTTCGCCTTCACGCAGCACCACGCCGCGGCCCATGGCATCAAGGTCGACGGCCTCACCATCGACGTCGGCACGATGCTAAAGAAGAAGGAAGACATTGTCGCCAAGATGACCGGCGGTCTCGCCCAGCTCGCCAAGGCCCGCAAGGTCACCGTCATCACCGGCGAGGCGAAGTTTATCTCCCGCACCGAGGTGCAGGTCACTGGAGACGCGGCGCCCTCGCCGCGTTCCCTCACCGCCAAGCACATCGTCATCGCCCCCGGCTCCGCCCCGGTGGAGCTTCCCTTCCTCAAATTCGACGGCCAAACCGTAGTCTCCTCGGACCAAGCCATTGCTTTCGACGCTGTGCCCAAGCAGCTCGTGGTCGTCGGCGGTGGCGCCATCGGCCTGGAGCTCGGCTCCGTCTGGGCGCGCCTCGGCGCCGAGGTCACCGTCGCGTAATTTCTGCCGCAGATCGGCGGCGCGGCCGACGCCGACATTGTCCGCCAGTTCACCCGCATCCTCCAGAAGCAAGGGCTCAAGATTGAAGTGAACGCAAAAGTGACCGGCTTTAAGGACGGCAAACTCACCGCCGAGCGCGATGGTAACGTCTTGGAGTTCCCCGCCGACAAGGTCCTCGTTTCCGTCGGCCGCCGGCCCTACACCGACGGTCTCGGCCTCGACGCCGCCGGCGTCGAGCTTACCGACAAGAAACGCATCAAGGTCGACACCCACCTCAAGACGACGGCCGAGGGCATCTGGGCCATCGGCGACGTGATCGACGGCCCGATGCTTGCGCACAAGGCCGAGGAAGACGGCGCCGCCGTCGCCGAGTGGATCGCCGGCAAGGCCGGACACGTGAATTGGGACCTCATGCCCGCGATCATTTACACCGATCCTGAGATCGCCACCGTCGGCCTCGGCGAGGATGCGGCCAAGAAGGCCGGCCGCGCCGTCAACGTCGGCAAGTTCAACTTCGCCGCCAACGCCCGCGCCCATGCCAACGACGGCGCGGAGGGCTTCGTGAAGATCATCGCCGATGCCCAGACCGACAAGCTGCTTGGCGCCCAGATTCTCGGGAAGAACGCCGGCGAGCTCATCGGCGAGGTCGTCGCCCACATGGAATACGGCGGGAGCGCCGAGGACCTTGCGCGCACCATCCACGCCCACCCCACGATGAGCGAAGCCGGCCTCAAGACCCTCGACTCGAAGCTCTCGCTGC
>JBMSWZ010000417.1:0-2244 GCA_049425105.1 Cephaloticoccus sp. | reverse complement strand
CCTCAACCTCGTTCTGCGCGGCGCAGCCGCGCCAGCGGCGGAGCGTGACGGCGTAGAAGGCCAGGACCGGGGCTGTCAGGCAGGCCGCGAGCAAGGCGGCGGTCATGGGCGGCGGGTGAAGAGGAGGGCGCCGAGGGCGGCGGGAAGGGCAAGGTTCATGGCCCAAACGCAGAAGGCGGCCGCCGCGGCACCGGCGGCGATGGGGGCGGCGGGGTCGAGAACGGCGAGGGTAAGGGCCTCGCGGACGCCGAGTTCGCCGAGGGCAGCCGTGGGAACGAGCGTGTTGCAGAGCCAAACCGTGGCGATGTCGGGCACGGCGGCGGCGGCGGCCGACGGGTCGGGGGGGAGGATGCCGAAGGCGATGAGGGCGGCGAGGAATTGGGCGGTGAAGACGGCGTAGCGGGCGGAGCTCCAGAGGAGGGCCTCGGCGCGGAGGCGGGCGGGGACCGGCTCGGCGGAGGTCCACGGCGTGACGAGAGGGGACCAGCTGAGGAAGAGGCGGGTGCCGATGAAGGCGGCGAGGGTGGCGAGGAGGGCCCAGCCGAGGCGGTCGGCGGCCAGCAGGGCGCCGGCACCGGCGGCGAGGGTGACCAGCGCTTGGGCTCCGGCAGAGGTAGTCCAGGCGCGCATGGCGCGTTCGCGGTCTTCCGGTGCCGCCGCCGCCGCCCGCCCGAAGCCATCGCCGATCCGGTTCGGGGTGAGGAACCCGGCCGCCGCACCTACGAGGACCTGGCGGATCGCGGGACCGGTCCGGACGTGGGTCAGCCGCATCCATTTGGCCACCTCAAAACCGAGATTCAGCGGTAGCCCAGCCACCGCGATGGCGAGCCACCGCACATCCGCCGGCGGCCACGGTCCGCGCAGCACGCCGTGTCCGTCTAACGTCCAAACCACATAGCCCAGCGCCACCGCCGAGACGATCCACCTGCCCGGCAGCCCGAGCTGGAACGATGTCGAAACCCGCATGCGCAAATGTACCTTCGAGCCACGATGGCCGCTGCCACCCCTCCCCCTGTTCCCGAGCCGCGCACCGTGCTCGGGGTCGATCCGGGCACGACCGTCATGGGCTATGGCGTGGTGCGCAGCCGCGGCAAGGAGGTCGAGCTGGTGGAAGTGGGCGTTTTGCATTTGGCCAAATACCCCGACCACGCCGTCAAGCTCAAGCGCATCCACGACCGGATCAGCGCCCTGATCGAGGCCCACATGCCCGACCACCTCGCGGTCGAGGCGCCGTTCTTCGGGAAAAACGTGCAGTCCATGCTCAAGCTCGGGCGCGCCCAAGGGGTCGTGCTCGCGGCCGCCCTCGCGCGCGACATCCCAGTTGCAGAATATGCCCCGACGCGCATCAAGCAGGCCATCACCGGCGCCGGCTCCGCCAGCAAAGAGCAGGTCCGCGCCATGGTCGCCCGCACCCTCAACGTGCCGCTCGACGTGTTTCCGAAGGAACTCGACGGCAGCGACGGGGTCGCCGTCGCCCTCTGCCACCACTTTGCCGCCTCCTCTCCGCGGATGCAGCGGGGTTCTGGGGGTTGGAAGGCGTTCCTCGCGGACAACCCCGACCGCATCCGCTGACGCCCGCGCTCCACGCTGTCGAGGCGGTTGCTCAAAATTTTTGAGAAAAACGAAACTTTCCCGGAACCCCTTCCGTTTCAGCAATCGTGGGGCCGGGTGCCCTGCAACAGTTTACTTGTTTTCATTCAACAGGGGAGGGTCGTCCAACGGGATGGCCCTTCTTGTTTGAGTTTGAGTTTCAGTTTGAGTTTGAGTTTGAGTTTAAGTTTTCGCCGCTGCGCGGCTCGTTTGAGTTACGGGGTTAGGGTCGACGCGAGGCCGCGGGTGATGAGTTCGGTGGTGGAGATGCCCGCGGCGGCGGCCTGTTGCGGGATGATGCTCGCAGGCGAAAATCCCGGAACGGTGTTCACCTCGATGACGTGCGGTCCGGCCGCGGTATCGATGATGTCCACGCGCGCCATGCCCCGGCACTCGGTCAGGGCGTAGGTGCGGAGCGCGAGCGCGTGCAGCGCGGCCGCGCGGTCGAGCGGCAGGTCGGCAGGCGTGATTTCTTCGCTGGCGCCCAGGTATTTGGCCTCAAAATCGAAAAAAGGCCTGTCCGTGCGAATCTCCGTGATGGGCAACGCGCGGGGCCGGCCGTCGGTGTCCGGAATCACCCCCACCGTGAACTCCCGGCCCACGAGCTGGGCCTCGACGACGACCCCGGGCCGCTCGGCTGCCATCGCCGCCGCC
>JBMSWZ010000416.1:0-2246 GCA_049425105.1 Cephaloticoccus sp. | reverse complement strand
CGCTCCGCGGGGCGCTGCTTGGGCACGACTTGAAATGGGCTCGTTCTGAGCCCCGCGGAGCGGCGCGCCCACCCCTTGCTGCCGACACCCCCGGTCATCCGATGCATCCGTGATTGGCTCCGGAAGGATTTTGAATTCTGAAACCAGGAAGCCATGAATTCCTGATTTACTGGCTTCCGAATTCTCCATTTCTCCGGCTGAGCTGACGGCGCGCTCGGAGCGCACGCCCTACCTCATTCCGTCCCAGGTGGAACGCGTTGACCTCAACGCGTTGAGCGCATTGGGGACAATTGGCTCCACCTCAATGTAGGGCGGGGATTCCAATCCCCGCTGTATCCGGCGCTCGAAGCGATGCGCGACTGGGGCCTGGCTTGGGAAAAGGGCACCCAGGTGATACTCCAGCCGAAGGTGTGAATCCCGCCATTGCTCGATGGGATATCCAAGGGAATCTTCACGGATTTCCAGCCTAGGGGAGAACACGCCACCCCTAAGAATTTTGGCTGCCCGGCATGGATTCGAACCATGACTAGATGAGTCAAAGTCATCTGTGCTGCCATTACACCACCAGGCAGTAGTTAAGGCAAAGGACCACACGGTGCGGGCCGCCTTGGGTGCGTCAAGGCCGGAAAAAGATGAGGCTCCTAACCGCCGACCGCGCCCCGGGCTTCTTTTCCGCCCGCGATTCACCTAGGGTCCGGCCATGACCTCCTCCTTCGACTTGGGCGCCGCCTACCGCGACGGCATTTCCGCCCGCCTCGCCGCCATCACCGCCACCCAAGGCCCCGCGATCGCCGCCGCCGCGCAGCTCTGCTGCAACCAGATCAAGGCCGACCAGCTGATCCACATCTACGGCGTGGGCGGCCACTCCTACGTCGGCAGCGAGGAATTCTTCTTCCGCGCCGGCGGCCTCGTCAACATCAGCCCGATGTTCGAGCCGAGCCTCTCTCTTGCCGGCGGCGGGCAGAAATCCACCATGCTCGAGCGCACGCCGAACATCGGCGACAAGATCGTGAAGGCCCACCACCTCGGCCCGGAAAACCTGCTCATCATCACCAGTGCCTACGGCATCAACGCGTGTTCCATCGACGCCGCCCTCGAGGCCAAGCGCCGCGGGTGCAAGGTCATCGGCATTTCCTCGGCGGAATTCGCCGCCAAGACCCCGCGCGACTTTGTCGCCCGCCATCCCGGTGCGCAAAACCTGGGCGAAGTGGTCGATATCCTCATCGACAACCACATCCCGCACGGCGAAACGCTCATCGATCTGCCGGGCTACCCGCAACGCATCGGCGGCACCTGCAACATCCTGGCCTGCTTCTGCATCAACTGGCTGGTGATGGAGACGATCGCCCTTTGCCGCGCGCAGGGCGTGGAACCGCCCGTCTGGAAGAGCGCCAACACCGTCGGCGGCGACGAGCACAACCGGCAGTATCTCGAGAAATTCACCCCGCGGGTAAAGGCGCTCTGACCCGGCCGCCCGGAGGTCCCCGCATCAGAAGATTGACGGGGAATTTTCCATCCCGTTACCTGCACGGCATGTCCACGCCCAAGCCAGCGGTTCCCGCGGTCAAATACCGACGCATTATCCTGAAGCTGAGCGGCGAGGTCCTCCGCGGCGGCAAGAGCGGCGACCCGATCGACGCGGCCACCCTCGAGAAGACCTGCGCCCAGGTGAAGGAAATCCACGACCTCGGCGTGCAGGTCTGCGTCGTCATCGGCGGCGGCAACATCTTCCGCGGCCTCAACGGCGCCAAACGCGGCGTCGACCGCACCACCGGCGACTACATGGGCATGCTCGCTACCGACATCAACGGCCTCGCGATCATGGACTGCCTCGAAAAGATGGGCGTGAGCACCCGCGTGCAGTCGGCCATCCCGCAGCTGCCGAAGGCCGTCCAGAACCTCGGCATCACGATCAACAAGCAGTCCACCAACCTCACGGTGGTCGTGTCGCTGCTCTCGCCGGACGGCACCTACGACAGCACCTTCCTGTCGAACTACGCCAACGCCATCGTGCAGCCGGTGCTGTCGCGCGTGGATGGCGTGGGCAGCATCACCATCTTCGGCCTGCTGCAGTACAGCATGCGCGTCTGGCTCGACCCCGAGCGCCTGACCGCCATGAACCTGTCGGCGCAGGACGTGGCGAGCGCGGTCTACGACCAGAACCAGCAGGCCGCGATCGGCAGCGTGGGCGCCACGCCCACCGTGGGTTCGCCCAGCTTCAACCTGACCCTCACAACCAAGGGACG
>JBMSWZ010000415.1:0-2250 GCA_049425105.1 Cephaloticoccus sp. | reverse complement strand
CGCCGCAGTGCGGTGATGGCCTTGGCGATGCCGTCCGTATCGGCGCGCTCCAGCACATAGGCGTCTTCGCCGTGCCGCAATTGCAGGCCGAGATTGGTGCGGGGCAAAATCACCGGACGGCCGAGGGCGAAGAACTCCGGCAGTTTGGAGGGAAACCGGTAGTCGTTGAAGGCATCCGGCTCGCCGGGTTGCACGAAAACGTCTGCCAGCGCCATGAGCGGCGGCAGATGGCGGTGATGATGAACCTGCCCCAAGGCCAGCATGTGGGGCTCCACCGCCGGGGCAAGCGCACCTAAGAACTCTACCCGGTCCAGCCCGGTGCGGATCAGCAGGGTGGGCTCGCCGGCTTGGTTCAGACGCAGCACCGCCTCGTAGAGCGCGCGGACCTCGGTGGCGTTCGCGGCATGAACGTTGCCATGGTAAAACAGCACGAGCGTATCTGTCGGCAATCCCAGTGTGGCGCGAAAATCATGCGGAACCGGGCGGGGGAAAAAGCACCGGGCATCAGCGGCGGGGGTGATCGTGAGGTGCGGTTTGCCGGCCGGGACGAATTCGGTCAGACGCTCCGTGATCACGGTGATGCCATCAGCCGCCGCCAAAAGCGCGCGGCTGTGGTGCGGGTGCGAAAGATCACCGGGGATCAGCGGTTCGAGCTCCTGATCGCTCAGCGCATCAAGTTCGGCGAACGGGCGGCCCAGCGAAACGCCGAGCACCTGCTGCTCATTGTCCTCCAAGTGTACCACCAGTTTTGCCGCATGGCGCCGGCACAGGGTTTGTGCGAGTTGCCTGACGTTTTCGCGGGTGGTCCACGCATGAATCACATCGGGACCGCGTTGATCCTCAAAACTCACGCCCGCCATGGCCTCGCGATGCGTGATGCCGCGAAAGCGGGGTTCCTTATGCCGGGTAATCGTGTCCGCATCGTGCGCGACCGCGATAAGGCAACGGTGGCCCGCGGCGGCGAGCTCATTGGCCAGTGCGGCCACATGAAGCGCGTTGTTCGCGGCGAAGCTGCCGGGCAGGATGAAAAGGATGTTCTGCGGATTTGAGGTCCGCTCAGCGGAGGGGCTGTCCGCCTTCTGTTGCGATGACAGGGCAACGCGCGGAGTTTTCCAATCCAAGGAAACGGAGTGATTTTCATCCACCGGCACGGCCACGGAGCGGTTGGTGCGGAAGATGGCGCACGATCCGTCGGCCAACCGGGCCCTGAGTCGCAAGGCGCCGAAACCGGCGGACAGGATGGTTTTGCTTTTGAAGCCCGCGCTGGCCGCATCCGGCAGGTCGGGTTGGTCGGTGGCGAGATCGGGGCGGGGACGTCCGATCTCGCACGGAATTTCCTGATGACCGTAACGCAGGGAAAGCGCGGTCACTGGTTGCGTGGGATGAAGTGCCCAACCTTCAAGATGAATGCGCTCCCGATAGCAATCATCGGCGGCCGGTGTTTCCACGCCGGCTAGGAACGCCGGGGCGCAAACGGCGAGGCTCAGTTCACGCAAGCAATGCCAGTGAGCGTCGGCAGCCGCGGCTTCGATCCGGATTGAATGCACACCTCCAGGCATGCGCCCGGTGATGGTGAAGCCGCAATTGCCGGCGGCGGATTCGGCCGGCAACAGCGCCGGCACATCGGGGCGCGGATGTCGCGCGGTTTGCGGGAGCACGCCATCGGGCCAGGCGAGACGCATCGTTGGCGGTTGATTCGCGCCCTCAATCAGGCACCAGCCGGTGATGGTCACAACACCGTCCGTGGCTTGGAGCGGCAGGGGTGACTCGATCTCACCATGCAACCGCATCATGGCCGGCGGGAGGCGAAGGCCCGTTCGAGGGACCGCAGCCACGCGGTCCAACGCCAGCTGCGCGAGGTCTTCATGGCGCGCTGTTCGGCATCCAGCTCCTGCAGTCTCGCCAGGCAGGTTGCGCTTTCGGCCACCTTTGCGGCGAGCCTGGCTTGGAGCTGTCCCAGTTCATCCTGTTGCTCGCGATTCATCCCGGCCTGTTGGGCAATGGGGAGCTGCAGTTGGGAGATTTCGTCTTGGAGGAGATTTGCGCGATTGTTCGCCGTCTGCAGTGCGGTCCGGGTTTCCTCCAACGCCTGGTTGGTCACATGCTGCATGTGGCGCAGGTGATCAAACTGGGCTTGGAGATCGGTGTGGACCGTTTCGAGATGGGCGGCTTCGGCCGATTTCCGGTCGGCAAGGCTTTGGGCGTCGGTCAGCAGTTGCTCCAATTCCGCCAGCTTTGGGGTCAGTTCAT
>JBMSWZ010000414.1:0-2251 GCA_049425105.1 Cephaloticoccus sp. | reverse complement strand
GCCTCGCGCACGGGGTTGTTGCCGCGGAACGAAAAGGAGACGTTCGAGACACCGCCGGAGACCTTGGCGCCCGGCAGCGTGGCCTTGATCAAGGCCGTGGCCTCGAAGAAATCGCGGGCGTAGTTGTTGTGCTCCTCGATGCCGGTGGCGACGGTCAGGATGTTCGGGTCAAAAATGATGTCCTCCGGCGGGAAGCCGGCCTGTTCCGTCAGGAGCCGGTAGGAGCGCGTGCAAATGCGGACCTTCTCATCGCGCGTGGCGGCCTGGCCCTGCTCGTCGAAGGCCATGACGACGACGGCGGCGCCGAAGCGGCGCAGGATCCGGGCCCGGCGGAGGAATTCCTCCTCGCCGTCCTTCAGCGAAATCGAATTGACGATGCCCTTGCCCTGCAGGCAGCGCAGGCCGGCTTCGAGCACGGTCCACTTCGACGAGTCGAGCATCACGGGCACCCGCGCGATGTCCGGCTCGGCAACGATCAGGTTGAGGAACTTGACGATCGTGGCCTCGCCGTCGATCAGCGCCTCGTCGACGTTGATGTCGATCAGGTTGGCGCCGTTCTCGACCTGCTGCTTGGCGATGGCGAGACAGGCATCCCAGTCGCCGGCCTTCAGGGCCTTGGCGAACTTGGGCGAGCCGGTGATGTTGGTGCGCTCGCCGACGACGATGAATTGGGAAGCGGACTGAGTCATGCGATGACCAGCGGCTCCAGTCCGCTGAGTTGACGCGCGAGGGCGGCCGGGCGGGGCGCGCGCGGGGGGCGGCCCTTGACCGCGGCGGCGATGGCGCGGATGTGGTCCGGGGTGGAGCCGCAACAGCCGCCGACCAAGTTCACAAAGCCCGCCTGGGCGAATTCGCCGAGCACCGCCGCCATGTCGGCCGGGGTTTCATCGTAACCGCCAAAAGCGTTGGGCAGCCCGGCGTTCGGGTGGCAGCTCACGTAGCATTCGGCGAGGTCGGCCAGCTCCTCCAGGTAGGGCCGCATCTGGCGGCCGCCAAGGGCGCAGTTAATTCCGACCGAAAATGGCCGGGCGTGGCGGATGGAGTGGTAGAAGGCGGCGATGGTCTGGCCGGAAAGCGTCCGGCCCGAGGCGTCGGTGATCGTGACCGAGATCATCACGGGCAGGCGGCGACTGATTTCGTCAAACAAGTCTTCCAGCGCGTAGATCGCGGCCTTGGCGTTGAGGGTGTCGAAGATGGTTTCGATCAGGAGCAGGTCGACGCCGCCGGCCACGAGGGCGGCCGCCTGCTCGAGGTAAGCGGCCGCGAGCTGATCAAAGGTCACGGCGCGGTAGTCGGGCCGGTTGACGTCCGGCGACATCGACGCCGTGCGATTGGTGGGCCCGATGCCGCCCGCCACGTAACACCGCCGGCCCGGGGTGGCCGCTTCGGCGCGGCGCGCGGCGCGCCTGGCCGCCTCGGCCGCCGCGCGGTTGAGCTCCGGCACAATCGCTTCAAGCTGGTAGTCAGCCTGCGCGATCGTCGTGCTGCTGAAGGTGTTCGTCGTGGCGATGTCGGCGCCGGCCTCGAAATACGCCAGGTGGATGTCTTCGATGACGTCCGGCCGGGTGAGGCTGAGCAGGTCGTTGTTGCCTTTCAGGTCGTGGCCGTGGCTGGCCAGGGACTCGTTGCGAAAATCCGCCTCGGTCAGTTGCCGTGCCTGGATCATCGTGCCCATGGCGCCGTCGAGCAGGGCGATGCGGTCCTGCAGCAGCGCGGAAAGGGCGGTGGAGGTGTCGGCGGAGTCGGCCATGGATTGCCCCGAGTCGAGCGGGTCGACCGGCGCTTGGCAAGACACATATCCTTACATCTAGATTTGATGATATGAAAAAATCTTGTGCCGCCGCCGCACGCGGCCCAAGGTGCCCCTGCCCGAGTTCTTTCGATTCCTTCCGGCCACAGGGAAGGCCGTGCAAACCGGCCACAGTTGCGCTGCGGTTACGCATCAGTCCGGACCTCCATCCCGCGGGCGCGGGAGCAAAGCCAATCGGGATTCTCCTCCCGGTGAAGGCGGAGGCGAGGCAACCCCGCGGGAATTCCCGCTGCGGGTGACCCATGCGGAGTCCGAATATCTGTCCCGGAGGGCTCACGCGACCGGCGCGAAACTTTTGCGCGCGCCGGACCGCGAAAACTTCATCGCAAAAATGAAGCGTGAGAGCAGCACTCCGGCCCGGGTTGGTCCATGACCCCGGGCAGGGCCGCTTGGCTCTTGCCCGCAGGCAATCCCCTCCATGACTCCCTCCCTTCCACCTCG
>JBMSWZ010000413.1:0-2256 GCA_049425105.1 Cephaloticoccus sp. | reverse complement strand
GGGCGCAGGCGCGCCGGTAGGGCGGCCTGTCCCAAGCCGCCGCGCCCCGATTTAAAACACACCGCCGCATTGCGAATTACTCCGGCGGTCCCATAGTCCGCACTTCCGTGAACCTCGACGACATCAAGCAGGCGCTCCTCGAATCCTACGAGCGCGACGGCGGCATCAACCACCTCGACGGGGTCAATCTGCCGACGCAGGACTCCGTCCAGCAGCTCGCCTCGGACTACATGCACTTGATCTTCCCGGGGTTCTTCGAGGCCACCGGGTTGACCAAGCACGACGTGCCGATCCTCGTCGAAGACCTGCTCCGCCGCGTCGAGCTGCGGTTGAAGACCGACATCGAAAAGGGCCTTCGCTTCGCCCGCGATCCCGACCCCGCCAAGCGCGCCGCCGAGCTCACGATGGCCACGCTCGACCAATTGCCGGCGCTGCGGAAGGTCATCAAGACGGACGTCGACGCCGCCTTCGAGGGCGACCCCGCCGCGGGCAGCATTGAGGAGATCATCCTCGCCTACCCCTGCGTGCTCTCCATTTCCCTGCAGCGCTTCGCGCACGTGCTCTACACCCTTGGCGTGCCGCTGCTGCCGCGCATGCTGACGGAATACGGTCACGAACGCACCGGCTCCGACCTGCACCCCGGCGCGAAGATCGGCTCGCACTTTTTCATCGACCACGGCACCGGCGTGGTGATTGGCGAGACCTCCGAGATCGGTTCGCACGTGAAGCTCTACCAAGGCGTCGCGCTCATCGCGCGCTCCACCGCCGGCGGCCAGGCCCTCAAGGGCCAGAAGCGTCACCCGTCGATCGAGGACCGCGTCACGGTCTACGCGAGCACCACGATCATGGGCGGCGACACCGTCATCGGCGCGGGCTCGACCATCGGTGGCAACGTCTTCGTCACGCAGAGCGTGCCCAAGCGCTCGCTCGTGCTCGTCGAGGCCCAGAACGTGAAGGTCCTCAACAAGGACCAGCATGCGGCCGGGGCCCTCGACTGGGTCATCTGAACCGCGTCAGTCGCGGTCCTTTTCCTTCTGGTATTCCTTGTGCCCCTCGCGCTGGATGCCGCGGAGCCCGCGCACCAAGTCGGCGGCAGCGGCATTGTCGCCGGCCGCAAGCGCGGCATCGAGGTCGCGCAGGGACTCCAGCAATTTGTCGATCTGCGCCTGGTAGCCGGCCACAAACGCCGGGCGGTCCGCCTCAGGCAGGTCCGCCGTCTTTTCCGGCGTGAGCGCGCGCGCCTTGGCCGCCGCCTCAAGCATGATGGCCACCTGCGCCCGCGATTCCGCGTTCAATTCCGCCGTCGTGACCTGCCGGCGCAGCTTGCGCATCGCCGGCCCCGCCCCCCGCGCCGGCACGCTCCGCCCGGTGCGGTGACCCGGCTGACTCCTCGCTTGCCCCGTAGAAAAAAGTGTCTCATCGGTGAGCCCGCATGCGGCCGCTTTACGACTTCAGCCAGCTGTCCCTGTCCCGGGTGGTTTCTCCGCACGACGGCATGGTGGTGCCCGGTCTCGAGGAGCAATATTTCGACCTTGGCCGACGGGCGCTCGAACTCGTGCATTTTTCCAGCGTGTTGTGCGACAAGCCGCACTACCCCAACATCCTCGACCTGCCCTGCGGCCACGGGCGTGTGCTGCGGTGGCTCCGCGCCCATTACCCCTACGCCAAGATCACGGCCTGCGATCTTGAGCGCGACGGCGTGGATTTTTGCGCCCAGGAATTCGAGGCCGAGCCGGTGTATTCCGAAACCGACCTCCGCAAGCTGCCGTTCACCGCGCAATTTGACCTCATCTGGGTCGGCTCGCTGCTCACCCACCTGCCCAAAGAGCGGTGGCTTGCCGCGCTCGACTGCTTCATCCGCTGGACCGCGGAATGTGGCGTGCTGATCTTCAGCGTGCAGGGGCGCACCGTGCCCAGCCTGCTTGCCCGCGGACGGCGCAACGTGGCGGAGAACATCGACAAGACGGCCCTGCTTGAGGAATTCGCGCGCACCGGCTTTGCCTACCAACGCTACTTTGAAAGCACGCCCGAGGCCGACTACGGCCTCGCCGTCTCCTCACCCGAGTGGTTGATGCGAGTCCTGCAACGCTATCCTGACGTCATCATGCGCGCCTACCTTGAGGAGGCCTGGGGCATGCAGGACATCGTCATCCTCTACAAAAAAGCCGGCCACTTCGAGCCGCTGCTGGGCGTGCCGGAGGCGCCCCTCCCCGCGCCCCCCGCGCCGGCGAACCCCAATTGGTTCAAACGGCTGTT
>JBMSWZ010000412.1:0-2259 GCA_049425105.1 Cephaloticoccus sp. | reverse complement strand
GGCGTAGTGGCCGATAGGGCGGCCGCCCGGGGCGGCGGCCGCCCAGGCCGCCAGCGTCCACGCGCTGAGCAGCACGAGCGCGGGATTCCCGGCCCGTTCATTGGTGGTGGGCGGGCGTTGCAGCAAGCGGTGCAGCGTGACAGCGACGCCGCCAACCCAGAGCGTGGTCGTGATCGGAGCGGCCTGGCCCGCCAAGTGGGCGGCGTGGACCGCGCCGGCGATGCGATCCAGCAGACCGATCTCCGGCCCGTAATAATCGAGGTTGTAGGTCCACGAGTAAAAGACCGCGTCGCTCCAGGCGCCCCGCAGGGCAAAATAGCCGGCCACCAAGCTCACCGGGGCAAGCCATCCCAAGACATAGGCAACGCACGACCGTAGCACTCGGCGCAGCGAAAACCGCCGGTCGACCCCCAGCCAGATCAACAGGCACAGGGGTGCGGCGGCCTCGAGGAGCGCGGGTTGCTTGGAGAGAAACGCACCGCCCATGAAGGCGCCGGCCCAACCGAAATGCCGGGGCGTGAGTTGGTCCCGGCGCGTGACGAGGAACGCCACCGCCGCGCTGGTAAAGAAAGCCACGAACCACTCCGTGTTGGCGGCGTTGGCGTCACCGGGAAAGAGTGCGCCGGTGGCGAGGAGCGCGTAGAGCACGCCTGCGGCCACTCCGGCCACCGTGCCCCGCAGGGCCCGGGCGGCCACGAACAGCGCGATGCCCGTGCCGGCGATCAGCAATGCGATAGCAAGACGCACCGCCCACAAGTTGTTTTCGCCGGCCATGGCGAAGACGGCGGCCACGGCGTAATACGACAGCGGAGTGCGCTGGTCGATCGCGTCGCGGTAGAGCACGCCGCCGTCCAGCAGCGTGCGCGCGGCGGTGGCGTGGATGGCCTCATCCACATTCCAAAGTCCGGCGCCGAAGGTCGGCCAGCGCAGGCCGAGCACGAGGGCCGTCAGGACCACGGCAAAGACCAGCAGCGCCGCACGGGAGGAACGGGGGCCGGCCGGTCGCACGGTCATTTGAATTCGATGGCGGACCAACCGGTCCAGTCAAAGGCGTTGATGTTGAACGGCCCGGGACTGACCTTCAGGACGATGCGGCCCGAACTCTGGGGCAGGTGGACGTCAAACGACTGCAGGCCGCGGTCATCGGGGCGGGTCGCGGGGTCGAGCGAGCGTTCAAAGATGATGCGGGAATCCTGGCCGGCGGTCCAGATAACGGAGAACACGGCGCCGTTGGTCTCACCTTCGCCGGTGTAGGCGCCGGCCACGAAGCCGAAGTTGCCGCGGACCGTGGTGGCGCCCGGCGGCACGTCGAAGGTCATCGAACTTGGGGCATGCAGCACCATGACGCGGCGGTCATCGATGAAGTCCTCGTTAGGTTCGAGGAACGATTCATACGCGACCGGCGAATCCACGAACATATGGAAGAGGTTGCTGTTGGTCTCGCGGAAGAAGGGCTCGGCGGCGTTGCTGGAAGGGAAGGACGACAGGCGGACGGTCACGTCGCCGGAGAGGTATTTGCGGTCCTCGGGATTCACGACCAGCTGCAGCGAGGAGACCCGGGCGCGCGGCGTGCCGCCGAAGGCGCGGAGGAAGTCCATCATGTGGTCCACGAGCGGATTGAGAATGAAGCCCGCGGCCGCGATTGGCTGCGCGAGGCGCGGTTGGTGCACCTCGCCGCGATTGTCGACCAAACGCAGGTGCACCTCGGGCGGCCGCAGGAAGAAGCGCCGGATTTTGCCCAGCAGCGAGAACTGGTAGTCGATCTCGACCCAGACGTTTTTGTCGGCGAGGTCGCTGACGTCGCAGGTTTCGTTCAAGCCGAGTTGCACCGTGCGGATCGGGACCGGAGCCACGGCGGCGGGGTCAAAGGGGCCGTCATTTTTGCGCCAAAGTGTGAAGCCGAGCTCGGAGGCCATGACCTCGTAGCGGAACGGAATGAGCCGGAGGACGGCCGGATCGTCCATGGCGGCGAGGCGGCCGTCGAGGGACTGGAGCTTGAACAGAACGTAGTCGGGCGCTTGGTCGAAAGCGAAGAAGTCGTGGTTCAGCTGCGCGAGCTTGGGGGTGTAAGCCGAGTAACCCTGAAAGACGGGCCGGGGCGTGTAGTTGAACTCATTGAACAGGGCGCCACCCTGCTCCCAGCCGAGGACGTCGATCGTGGACCGGCCCACCGTGGCGCGGGTGCGGAGGAGATCGTTGCGGGTTTTCTGGCCGTGCAGCAGGCTCTCCTGCCGCAGCCGGTTGGCGGACAGATCGGAG
>JBMSWZ010000411.1:0-2268 GCA_049425105.1 Cephaloticoccus sp. | reverse complement strand
TATGGGGTATATGCCCTATAACACAAATGGGGCGCCACCGCCCAATCGAACACCCCCAGGTTGCTTTCGGCGGGAAGCGACGGGGCGAAGCCTGTTTCAGCCCTCCATGTGTGGCATAGCCGGAATTGCCGGGGGCGAACTCGCCCCGACTGACCGCCACGAAGCCGTGGCGGGCATGTGCGCCACCATGGTGCACCGCGGACCGGATGACGCCGGACTGTTCGACCGCGCAGGCGCCGCGCTCGGCATGCGGCGGCTGGCGATCTTTGATCCCGCCAACGGCCACCAGCCGATGGCTACGGCCGACGGCCGGTTCACCGTGGTCTTCAACGGTGCGATCTACAACTTCCGCGACCTGCGCACAGAACTAGAGGCTCGCGGGCACGCTTTTCGCACCGCCTGCGACACGGAGGTTTTGCTGGCGGCCTGGGCCCAATGGGGCGAGGCCTGCCTGCCCCGCCTGCGCGGCATGTTTGCCTTCGCGGTTTGGGATGCGACCGAACACACCCTGTTCGCCGCCCGCGACGCGCTCGGAATCAAACCGCTTTACTACGCGCGGCCCCGGCAGGGCGGCGTGGTCTTCGCCTCGGAGGTGCGCGCGTTGCTCGCGTCGCGGCTGCTGCCCCGCGAAATCGACGCCGCCTCAGTCGGCGAATTCCTCGCCTGGTTCAGCGTCCCGGCCCCGCGCACCCTGTTTGCCGGCGTCGCCAATCTCCCGCCCGGCCACTGGTTGCGCTGATCCTCGCCGCCCCGATCATCGTTTTGTGCGGCCTGGCGGTCTGGTTGGAGGACCGCGGCGCCGTCTTCTTTACCCAAACCCGCATCGGCCGGAACCGCGTGCCCTTCCGCATGATCAAGCTCCGCACCATGCGCCAGTCGCGGGCCAATGACTCCCGCTACACCGCGGTCGGCGACGCCCGCATCACGGTCGTGGGCGGGTTTTTGCGACTCACCCGCCTCGACGAGCTGCCGCAGCTCTGGAACGTGCTGGTCGGCGACATGAGCTTGATCGGGCCCCGCGCCGAGTGGGACGTGCTGGTGGAGCAATACGAGCAGGCGATCCCCTGCTACCATTTCCGGCACCTCGTCAAACCCGGCATCACCGGCTGGGCGCAGGTCAACTACCCCTACGGGGCCAACATGGAGGATACGATTCGCAAGCTCGAATACGACCTCTATTACATCCGTCATTTCTCGTTCCTGCTCGATGCCGCCATCGTGTTGAAGACGATCCACCTGATGCTGTTTGGCAAAGGGCGTTGAAAAACAAGGCCAGCCGCACAGGTTAACGCCATGAAGAAGTATGATTTCGCCGTGATCGGCGGCGGTTCGGCCGGCTTCAACGCCGCGCGCGTCACCGCCAATCTGGGGCTCAAGACCGCCGTGATCGACGGCGCCCGCCAATTGGGGGGGCTTTGCATCCTGCGCGGCTGCATGCCCTCCAAGACCCTGCTCTACATCGCCGAGACGCTGCACCACGCCCGGCACGCCAAGAAATTTGGCCTCAAGGTGCCGCGCGCGTCGGCCGACATGAAAGCGATCCACGCCCGCAAGCGCCGGATCATTGGCGAGTTCGCCTCCTTTCGGCGCGACCAGCTGACGGGGGGCAAATTCGACCTCATCCACCAGCACGCCCGCTTTCTCGATCCGCACACCGTCGAGCTGGGCAACGGGCAAAAGCTGCGCGCAAAGCAATTCCTCGTCGGCACCGGCTCCAAGGTCAGCACGCCGGATATTCCCGGCCTGAAGGCCGCGAAGTGTTGGACCAGCGACGACGTGCTCGAACTCGATTTCCTGCCAAAGAGCGTGATCGTGCTGGGCGGTGGCATCGTGGCCTGCGAGCTGGCCCAGTTGCTCAATCGCCTCGGCACCAAGGTCACGTTGATCCAGCGCAGCCCGAACATCCTCCGGGATCACTCGGACGAAGCGTCCACCGTGGTGCAACAGGCCTTCGTCGACGAGGGCATTGAGCTGTTTGCCGGCACCGCCTTGCAGCAGGTCGACCGGGATCGCACCGGCTTCAAGGTAACCTTCGTCCACGACGGTCGCACGGTTGTCCGCCGCGCGGCCCATTGCCTCAACGCCCTCGGGCGCTCACCCAACACCGGCGGGCTCCAGCTCGACGCCGCCGGCGTCAAGACCCGCGCCGATGGCCAGATCGTCACCAATCGCTGGCAGCAAACCAGCGCCAGGCACATTTACGCCGCCGGCGATTGCGCGGGCCCACACGAGATCGTGCACATCGCCATCCAGCAGGGGGAGCTTGCC
>JBMSWZ010000410.1:0-2278 GCA_049425105.1 Cephaloticoccus sp. | reverse complement strand
GGCACCGGCATTTGCGCCAGCGCGAGTGGGCGACATCGTCCATTCGCTCGGGCGCCCGGACCGAGCGCGCGCCGAGTTGGGATTTACCGCCGACGTGCCCGTCGCGAAGGCCTTGGGTGAACTGATCCGCGCGGGCGGAAGCCCCTGATTCCGAGTTTGCGCTTGGCCTGACAGCCGCTGGCTGAGAAGGTAAATCCGATGGAAAACCGCAAAGCCTATGTCTGCATCATGGCAGGGGGCAGCGGCGAACGCTTCTGGCCGATGAGCCGCCAGTCGACGCCCAAGCACCTGCTGAAACTCTTTTCCGACCAGACGCTGGTCGAGGAGGCCGTGCGTCGCGTCGCCGGCGCTGTGCCGATGGAAAATGTCTTCGTGCTGACCAACCAAGCCCAGCTGGAAGGCACCCGGGCCGCGCTGCCGTTCCTGAAGGCGGACCAGATCATTGCCGAGCCGGCGAAACGCGATACCGCCCCCGCGGCTGCCTTGGCCACCGCGCTGGTGCGAGCCCGCGATCCCGAGGCGGTGCTGGCCCTGTTGCCGGCCGATGCGTTGATCAAGGATGCCGACGCTTTTGCGCGGCAGCTGGCCCACGCGATCGAGCGCGCCGCCGGCGACGACACGTTGTTGACCTTCGCGATCAAGCCGACCTATGCCGCGACCGGCTTCGGCTACTTGGAAATGGCCGAAGACTTGCCCGGGGAATTCCGGCGGGTCGCGCGCTTCGTTGAGAAGCCCGATGCGCCGAGCGCCCAGGAGTATCTCGCCAGCGGAAATTACGCGTGGAACGCCGGCTTGTTTATCTGGCGCGTGGGTGCATTCCTGGCGGAAGCCGAAAAGCAGACCCCGGCCCTCGCGGCCTTCATCAACGATTTTCCGTCCGGCGAATTCGGCCAATTCCTGGCCGAGCGTTTCGCCAAGCTGCCCAAGATCTCCGTCGATTATGCGATCATGGAGAACGCCGGCGCCGTGGCCACCCAACTTGCGGCGTTCGATTGGGACGACGTGGGCACTTGGACGGCGCTCCCGGCCCACATGCCCAAGGACGACGCGAAGAATACGATTCGCGGCGCAGTCACCGTGCGTGATGCCTCGAACAACATCGTCGTCAGCAACGGGCGGGTGATCGCGTTGTGCGGGGTCAGCGACCTCGTCGTGGTGGAGACCGCGGACGCGGTCCTCGTTTGCCATCGCGATGCCGTGCAGGACATTAAGAAGCTGATGCCCGATCTGCCCGAGGCGGTGCGCTGAGGGTTTTTGGTAAAAATCCCGTTGACGCCATCGGGCGACGCTCTTTGTTGAAGCGCTCTGCAAGTGGCTCGGTAGCTCAGTTGGTAGAGCAGGGGATTGAAAATCCCCGTGTCCCCGGTTCGATCCCGGGCTGAGCCACCACTTTTGACCCGTTGTCCGTGCGCTGGACAACGGGTCTTTTTTTGTACCGGTGGCGGGCATGACGTGGGTTTGCCTTGCGGTGTTGAAGGGGCCGGGCAGTTTGCGGGGCGTGACTCAGGACAACGCTTTGCCGTATCACGACACGAAGCCGCAGGGCGCTGCGGATTTCTACTTCGCGATCAATGCGACCTTCCGTTTCATCCAGCGCCGCCTCGGGCGCGAGGCGTGGGTGCGTTACTTGGAGGAAATGGGGCGCGGGTATTATGGCGCGGTCAACGAACGCTGGAAGCAAGGCGGCCTGCCGGCCGTGGCGGCTTATTGGCGCGATTTCTTTGCCGCCGAGCCCGGGGCGGTGGTCGAGGTGCAGACGCGGCCGGACCGGGTCGAGGTGCACGTGCGCGAGTGTCCGATGATCAAGCACCTGAAGGCCGGCGGCCGCGAGGCGGCCCAGGATTTTTGCCAGCATTGTTTTTATCTGGGTCAGGCGCGGGCCGAGGCGGCAGGGTTGCAGATGCGGCTCGCCGGCGGCGACGGGTCGTGCCGGCACACTTTTGCCACGGCCGACGCGAAGTTACCGCCGCAGGATCTGGCCGCGATCAAGGAGGTCACGCGATGATTGGGTGTTACGATTTCTGCGGGCACTACGAGTGGACATTTGGCTGGCTGGAACGCGTCGGCGGCCACGCGCTCGTGCTCGACTACTGGAACGAGGCCATCAACCACGACAGCCAGCGGCACGCGCGGGATTTGATCAAAGCCGAGGGCATTGACGGCATGCTGAAATATTGGGGGCATACCCTGAACGAGGAATCGCCGGAACTGGGCTTTCACATCTCGCACCGTTCCGATGTTTTTCGCATCGATTTCCACGATTGCCCGTCGCGAGGCT
>JBMSWZ010000409.1:0-2287 GCA_049425105.1 Cephaloticoccus sp. | reverse complement strand
CGCTCTTCCGATCTGCGCTTAGGTCAGCGGTTGATCTGAAGAAAGATATTGAAGTTGATACGAAGCATTGGAAAGAGCAGAAACAAAAAACATAATTTGCCGCGCCAGCGGTAAGTCATGGAAAACGGCGGCTAGAGGAAACTCTGGCCGCCTTTTCTGGCCTCCCGCGCAACATTGTTGCGGCAATCGCAAGTCTTGCAAATATTGTTGCGAGGTCGTCCGAAATGTGTTAACGCCCGAAAATGGGCGGAAATCGAAACAGACCACCGCTGAGCGTCCGTAGCCCTGCTGCGGGCGCTAAATCCGTTTCCAAGATAGCGAGCAACGGTTCACCGGCTCCCCAACAGGGCAAGCCGGATGCAGACAAAGCAACTCTTCGTAACGGTTGAAAAGGCCGATCCGGCCTCTGGCTACGATGCCCGTTTCGTCATGTCGGCTGCCACCCCCGACCGGGTGAAGGACACGATTGACCCCGTTGCCTACAAGTCCGCTGCCCGCACCGAAAAGCTCATCGCGCTCTGGCAGCACGACCCCGAAAAGCCCATCGGCTTCTGGACCAATCTCAAGGCTGAAGGCGACCGCCTGACGGGCTACATCAAGCTCGCCGGGACCAACCTCGCCCAGATGGTGAAGCAACTTATTGACGACGGCGTCCCGCTGTCCTCGTCAATCGGCTTCCGTGGCAAGGGCGAAGCCAACGACATCGGCGGAATCCATTTCAAGTCCATCGAGCTGCTGGAATGCAGCATCGTGAGCGTCCCGGCGCACCCCCGCGCCGTGCAGATCGCCAAGAGTTTCGGCCTGTCCTCGGTCATTGAGAGCGAGCCGGAAATTGCCGTGTCAGGCATCACCCCGAACGAAACTCTCATCAAAGCGCGTGCCGCCATTCTCAAGGCCAACCGCGCCGTAAGGAAATAGTACCATGGCAATTGCCGACCGCGTCTCTGCCGCTGAAGCAGAACTCGTTACCCTCAAGGACCAGCTGGTCGAAGCCACCAAGTCGCTTGAGGCCGCTCCCGACGAAGAGGCTCTTCTCGTCCAGGTCGAGGAACTCTCGGCCAGCGTCGAGAAGAAGTCAGCCACCGTCGAGGCCCTGAAGAAGGCCGAGGCCGCTCTCGCTGCCCGCGCCACCCCGGTTTCGGCTCCCGCCGTCATCCCGCAGATGAAGCGCGAGCCGAAGGGCAACGGCGACCTCCTGTGGAAGATGGCTGCGGCCAAGTTCATCGCCTTCTCGCAGAAGAAGGATGTCAGCCAGGTCATCGAGGAGCGTTACAAGGATCACGCCGACCTCGCTGCCGCCAACGACTTCGTCACCAAGTCGGTCGTCAACCCCGCCATGACTTCGGTCTCCGGCTGGGCGTCGGAACTGGTTCAGACCGATGTGCAGGGCTTCCTCGATTCGCTCAAGGCCGTTTCGGTCGCGGCGGAACTTGCGGCCCGCTCGCAGCGTCTGAACTTCGGCGGTTATGACTCCATCACCGTCCCGATGCGTAACCCGCTCGGCGCCACGCTGACAGAACCGGCATGGGTCGGCGAAGCTGGTAACATCCCGCTGACGCAGTTCAGCTTCGGCTCAATGCGGATGAACCGCTACAAGCTGGCGGCGATCACCACGTTCACCCGTGAACTGGCTGACCGCTCCACGCCGCAGATCGAAGGTCTGCTCCGCGATGCGCTTACCGAGGCTTATGCCCAGGTGCTCGACGCGGCGCTGCTCTCCAACGCTGCGGCGGTCACCGGCGTTCGCCCGGCTGGGCTGCTTAACGGTGTGACCGGCACGGCTGGCACGGCTGGCGGCGGCGAGGCCGCTGTCATCGCTGACATGAAGGCGATGATCACGGCGATGACCAACGCCCGCCTCGGTGCGCGTCCGGTGCTGCTGATCAATTCGGCCAACCGTCTGTCGCTGTCGCTCATGCTGAACCCGCTGGGTCAGCGTAGCTTCGCCGACGAAGTGTCGACGGGTCGTCTGCTTGGTGTGGAGATCATCTCCTCGCAGCACGTTCCGGCCAACACGGCGATCCTGATTGATGCCGCGACCTTCGCCACCGCCTTCGACACGCCGATGTTCGATGTGTCGGACGTTGCCACCGTCACCGAGGCCAACGCGAATGGGACGGCTCCGACGATGGCGGCGACCTCTGCACAGGCAGCGATTGGCGCGGTCGGCGCGGCTGGCCAGGTGCCGGTCAACTCCGGTATCGCCGTGGCTGGTTCGACCGGCGCGGCGCACGTCGGTCAGCAGACCCGCTCGCTCTGGCAGACCTACAGTGTCGGCGTCCGCATG
>JBMSWZ010000408.1:0-2290 GCA_049425105.1 Cephaloticoccus sp. | reverse complement strand
CGGTGCACGGCCCAGAGGGCCCACTTCGTGAAGTGGGGCCGCCCCGCGCCGCCGGCCAGCGTCAGCCGGTGCTGCACGTAGTGCGCGACGTCGGAACGGGAAAGGGGATTGAGTTCGTAGTGCACCAGGATCCGCTGCCGGAGCTGGCGAAGGTCCTCGCGGCGGAGGACGTCCTTCAGCTCCGGTTGCCCCATCAGAATGATCTGGAGGAGCTTCTGTTTCTCCGTCTCGAGGTTCGACAGGAGGCGGATCTGCTCGAGCACCTCGAACTTCAGATTCTGGGCCTCGTCGATGATAAGGACAATGTCGCGGCCACGCTCTATCCGCTCGAGCAGCACCCGGTTCATCTGGGCCACAAGGTCGACCTGGCTCCGGGCGAGCTTGGTTTCGCCCAGTTCCGTCAGGATGGCCTTGAGCATCTGGGTCTCCGTGACCCGGGGGTTGAGAATCAGGGCGGTATCGAACCGGTCGTTATCGATCTCGTTGAGGAAGCGCCGGCACAAGGTCGTCTTGCCGCAGCCGACCTCGCCCACGAGGACGATAAAGCCTCTCCGCTCCTGCACGCCGTATTTCAGGTGTTGCAGGGCCTCCTGGTGGGTGGGGCTGAGGTAAAGGAATTTGGGGTCGGGCGTGATGTTGAAGGGCATTTCCCGAAACCCGTAAAACGCCTGATACATGGAAGTTGACACTTTGTGGCAACACGGCGGAAAGGTACGCAAAAACCACCGGGCAAAAAGTTTACAGAGATAATTTACAGATTTCGCGGATTTGCATCCAATCGGGATGTGAACTTTCGCCGCCTCGTCATCACGGTTTATCTGGCCCTGTTTCTGGGCGTGGCCGTGGCGTCAGGCGTGTTTTTTTGGCAGGCGCAGCAGGAATACGAGAATCTCCGCGAGCAGGAGAGGGCGATTCGCCAAAAACTCGCCGACGCCGAGCAGCGGCTCAAGGATCAGGAACGCATCCTCGAGCGCCTTCGCACCGACCCGACCTATGTTGAGCGCGTGATCCGGCAGCGCCTCGGCTACGCCAAACCTGACGAATACATCTTCCGCATCCGGGAATAACCCCGGAAACCGTTTTGCCATGGCATATCATCCCTTGATTGCAAGATTCGAACAGGCCGGCCAAGGACATCTTTTCTCGTTTTGGGACCAGCTCGACGAGGCAGGCCGAGCCCAGTTGCTCGAAGAGGCCGGTGAGATCGACCTGAACGAGATCAAGCGGCTGACAGAAACCCTGCTCGGCGGATCCGGCGCTACGACGGATTTGAGCGGCCTGGAGCCTGCTCCCTATGAGCGTCTGCCGGCGAACGGCGGCGACGCCGCGGCTTGGGCGGAAGCGCGGGCGGCGGGCGAGGCCGCATTGCGCGCGGGCCGGGTAGCAGCGTTTACGGTCGCGGGCGGGCAGGGGACGCGGCTTGGCTACGACGGGCCGAAAGGCACCTATCCGGTTACGCCCGTGAAGCAGAAGACGCTCTTTCAGGTGTTTGCGGAAAAGATCGACGCCGCCGGTCGTCGCTATGGGCGGCCGCTACACTGGTTCATCATGACCAGTCACCAGAATCACGCGGCGACCGAGGCGTTCTTTCACGCCAATGGCTTTTTTGGGCTGGCGGGGGATCACGTGCATTTCTTCCGCCAAGGACGCATGCCGGCGGTGGATTTTTCGGGGCGCATTTTGCTCGAGGTGCCGGGGCGAATCGCCATGAGCCCCGACGGTCACGGCGGCTCGCTGCGGGCGCTGGCTCGCAGCGGCGCGCTCGACCTGATGGAGCGGGAGGGCATCGACATCCTCAGCTATTTCCAAGTGGACAATCCCCTTGTGCGCTGCATCGACCCCGCGTTCATCGGTTGGCACGTGCAGCGCGGTTCGGAGATGAGCAGCAAGATGGTCCCGAAGGCCTACGCCGGCGAAAAGGTCGGGCACTTCTGCTCCCAACACGGGCAACTCGTGGTCGTCGAGTATTCGGACCTGCCGAAGGCGATGCAGGAGGAGACGGATGCCGCCGGCGGGCTGCGGTTCAATGCCGGCAGCATTGCGATTCACATCCTCGACCGGGAGTTCATCCGACGCATGGCCCGCGGGGTCGATGGCGCGGCGCTGGGGTTTCACCGTGCCGACAAAAAGATTCCCACGGTCGATGCCGCGGGCGCGGCGGTGAAGCCGGAAAAGCCAAACGGCGTGAAGTTTGAAATGTTCGTCTTCGACGCCCTGCCATTTGCCCGCAACCCGGTCGTGATCGAAACGGCGCGGGGCCGGCTCGCTGCCGCCACCCACGCGGGGGGCT
>JBMSWZ010000407.1:0-2294 GCA_049425105.1 Cephaloticoccus sp. | reverse complement strand
GTCCTCCAACGTCAGGGTCACCCCCATGCCGAGCATGATTACGGCGAGGCCCCACACAATCCACGGGCCCGTGAACCACGTGAAGACCTCCGGTTGAAACAGCGCCCAGACGCCACCGAGGACGACCCAGACGGGAAAGGCATTGGTCAGGAGAGCGAGGAGACGGGCCATGCGGGAACGATCGGGGTGATAGCCGCGCCACCCTGCACACCGCCGCCGCGCGGCACGAGGGAAAAGGCTGACATATCCCGCCGGGGGCCGATGACGCAAAATTCCCTTGGCCTCTGGCAAGGGATGTGCTAAGCACAACCCGTTCCAATGACCGAGAACCTCCACTCCTACCGCAGCCAGGCCGGCGCTTCGTTTACGAAGGCCGTCGCCATGCATTGCCGCGGTCAGATGTGTCCGGTCGTCCAAATTTGGAGCAAATCCCAGACCGGCCCGGGCTCTCAGGCCTAAACCACCGTTTAACGGTCAACGTTTAGAAATCCCTGAAGCCCGGCGGCCCCAAGCCCCGAGGGCTATCTAACCTCATTTTCACTTTTCCCATGCACACGATCATCCACCCCAGCACTGCCAAGCGTAGCCGCCGGTCCGCGCGTTTTTCCCCTCAATCGGAATTTCGCCAGCCGAGCTACGACCTGCGGGAGCAACCCGACGCGGTGAAGCTGACGCTCTACACGCCGGGGGTGAGTCCCGCCAGCATCGAGATCGAGGTCTCCGGCCCGGACATCATTGTCACGGCGCGGAAACCCCAGGTCGTGCGCGTCAACTGGTCGGCCCTCAACCTCGAGGGCGCCCAGCGCGACTACCGGCTGCGCCTGCGGCTCGGCTTCGGCCTGGACTACGCCGGCCTGCATGCGGAATTCCACGCCGGCGTGCTCACGCTCACCCTCCCCAAGCGCCAACCCGCCTCGCCGGCCGCGCCCGCCTTGGGTATCCGCCACGTGGCCTGAATTTTCTTAGGCTTCGTGACGATTACGTCACGTGGCGCGGGAACATTTGCCCACGCCACCTCTCCCATTTCCGTGCTCCTTGACCAAGCACGTCACCCCGAGAACCAAACACCATGCCCGCCTTAAAGAAACCCAAGCACCCCGCCGCCAATTCCCGTCAAGACTGCCTGGACGCAGGATTTGATCTGGGGCCGGCCGGTCTTCCGGGCGCCGAATCTCCCCTCGCCCCGCGCGATCTTCGACTTGCTGCCGTTCACGGCCACCCGCGTCACGCACCGGTCGACCGCGGCGACGGCCGAGGCCTGAGCCTCACCGCTCCGGCACGAGCCAAGTCACCCGGCCGACCGCGCCCGCCCGCTGGGCGAGCAGAGGAGCGAGCGCCTGCACCGCCGGCTCCAACTCGGCGGCGATCTGCCACGGTGGATTCACGACCACCACACCACAGCCGCGCATTTTGATCGGGGCGTCGTCATCCGCGACCTCGATCGCAACCGTCAGGGTGGCGGGCAGATTAGCCCGGGCGAGCTCCTCGAAAAACGCGTCGACCCGCGCCCGCCGGGTCAGTGGATACCAGATCGCGATCACCGCGTCCGGCAGCCGGCGCAGCCCTTCGCGCACTGCCCGCACGATATCGGCGAACTCCGACTCGGTTTCAAACGGCGGGTCAATCAGCATCAAGGCCCGGCGTTCCGGCGGCGGCAGCAGGGCGCGCACCGCCGTGTAGCCATCGCTCTCCGACACGGTGCAGCGCGGGGTCCGGGCCAGGGCTGCGCGCAAGGCCGCGCATTCGTCCGGCTGACGCTCGCACAGCACCATGCGATCCTGCTCGCGCAACGCCGCTCCGATCAAGACGGGCGAACCGGGATAAAATCGCGGCTCCGGGGTCAAGTTGCCCTGCCGGCGGTCATGCGCGCGAATGGCCTCCACGTATCGGCCAACACCGCCGGGAGGTCGGGCGCGGACCAAAGCCGGCCGATCCCTTCCGGCCATTCCGGTTTGCGCTCCAAGCTGTCGCCGCGCGCCGCACTCAGGAGATCGTAGCCGCCCCGACCCGCGTGCGTGTCGAGGTAAAGAAAGCCCTTGGGCTTGCGCTGCATCGCGGCGACCAGTCGGAGCGTCACCGCATGCTTGAGCACATCGGCGAAATTGCCCGCGTGAAAATGATGCCGGTAATTCATCGCCCGGGCCTCACACCGGCACCTTGACGACCACCTTGCGCACCAGCGCGGGCCTGTCGCCGGAGCGCACCCCCGGCATGTGCGCGTCGGCCGGGGCAAAGACCGCCGCCTCGCCCGCGGCGATCCGCTAGCTCTGTACACGCCTATCACGGTGCCTACA
>JBMSWZ010000406.1:0-2301 GCA_049425105.1 Cephaloticoccus sp. | reverse complement strand
GGTTTCGATGAGTTTCTCGGTTACCTCACCCAGAACCACGCCGCTTACTACTACACGGACTTTCTCGATGGCATCGACGGCCCGATACCGGTGCCGGCCAACGCCGGGGACCGCACCGCTGTCTACAGCAATGACCTGTTTGCAGATTTCGCACTGGACTTCATCCGTCGCCACCGCGCCCGCCCCTTCTTCCTCTACCTGCCGTTCACCATTCCGCACAATCGGATGGAGGTGCCCGAACTTGGAGCCTACGCGGACAAACCGTGGCCGCAGGACGCGAAAACCTACGCCGCAATGGTGTCGCGTCTAGACGGATATGTCGGGCGGCTGACGGCAGAGCTCGCGGCGCTCGGCCTGGCGCAGGACACCATCGTCTTCTTCACCTCCGACAACGGTGTGCTGCAGGGGCCCCGTGCCCGGCTGCTGGGCTCGGCCGGCCCCCTGCGCGGCTTCAAGGGCACAATCCACGAGGGAGGGCTCCGCGTGCCGATGATCGTACGCTGGCCCGGTCGCGTGCCGGCGGGACGCGAGAGCGCTGAGCCGTGGATGTTGATGGATTTCTTTCCCACGGCACTGGAACTCGCCGGTCTTCCGCACTCGGACGGCATTGATGGCGTGAGCATCGTGCCCCTCCTGACTGGGCAGACCGCCTCCCTAGGCGAACGGATGTTCTACTGGGAGTATCCGCAAAAGCGCCTCCAACAGGCGATTCGCGTGGGCCATTGGAAGGGCGTGCGCTTCGGCACCGACCAACCGCTGGAGCTCTATGATCTGGCGCGGGATGTGACGGAGAGTCACAACGTCGCCGATCTCCACCCTCAGGTTGTTCGCGATCTGGAACGCCGCCTTGCCGGCGCGCGGGTGCCGACGCCCCATTGGCCCGTCGATTGAAGGAGTGTGATGGGTGCCGGGACCATCACTCGAAGGCGCCCTGCGGGACCCCGCCATCCCTGATTCACCTATGATTACTACCGCGCTCTACGCCTTCCACCGCAGGCTGGCAGCTCTCGCGGCCGTGGCCATACTCCGCATGGGCGCCGCGGAGCCACCACCCAACGTCATCGTCATGCTCGCCGACGATGTCGGCTGGGGTGACCTCGGGTGCTTCGGCCACCCGACCATACGGACCCCACATCTCGACGAACTGGCGCGCCGGGGCGTGCGGCTGACCTCCTTTTACTCGGCGCCAAGCTGCATTCCAGCACGGATCCACCTCATGCTCGGCCGTTACTCCGGCCGCATCGATCTGGGCGGAACCAGCGCGGACGGCAAAGGCGGTATCCCCGACCATGCGGTGACCCTGGCGCAGACCGTCAAGCACGCCGGATACTCCACGGCCATGCTCGGCAAGTGGCACCTCGGTTACGCTGAAGAACGGTTTCTGCCGACGGGCCGGGGCTTCGACTCGTGGTACGGCCTGCCGTACTCGAACGATATGGTGAAGCCGTGGGTGCAGACCGACGAGCCGCTGTGGCTCTACGAAAACAACCGCCGCATCGAACATCCGGTGAACCTGGACACACTCACGCGGCGCTACACGGAGCGCGCCGTGGCCTTCATTCGTCGGCAACGCGGGCAACCCTTCTTCCTCTACTTCGCCCCAGCGATGGCTCACTTGCCGCTGGCAGTGCATTCGGACTTTCGGGGTCGTTCGCGCGCCGGGCCCTATGGGGATGCGATCGAGGAACTCGACTGGGCAATGGGGGAACTCGTGCGGGCCGTTCATGAGACGGGTCAGGGGCGGAATACCTTGGTGATCTTCACCAGTGACAACGGCCCGTGGATCAACCTTCCCCCGCGCATGCTGCAGGCGGGCAATCTCCCCTGGCACGCCGGCTCGGCCGGTGGCCTGCGCAACGCCAAAGGCACGACCTACGAGGGCGGAGTGCGCGTGCCGGCCATTATCTCCTGGCCGGGAAGAATTCCGGAAGGCCGTACCAGCGCGGACCTCACCTCCACGCTGGATCTCCATGCCACGATCGTCCAACTGGGCACCGGCCGACCGCCCGAACCCCCGCAGGATGGGTACGACCTGACCGCCTTTCTGACGGGACAGGCGGCTGAATCACCCCGGCACGAGTTCTTCTATTTCAACGCCCGGCAACTCGACGGGGTCCGCGTCGGCCCTTGGAAGTTGCGCCTCAGGGACGGCGTCGAACTCTTCCAACTCGAACTCGATCCTTACGAACGCTACAACCGCCAGGCGGAACATCCGGAAATCGTGGCTGCGCTCAAATCCCGGCTCACCGCCATGGCCGCCGAAACGAACGCCAAGCGAAACTGGGAGTAACTCTGACCGCA
>JBMSWZ010000405.1:0-2301 GCA_049425105.1 Cephaloticoccus sp. | reverse complement strand
CTCGACAAACTTGGCGAAAACACGCTCTGGCTCGATTGCGATGTGCTGCAAGCCGACGGCGGCACCCGCACCGCCTCGATCACCGGCGCCTATCTCGCCGCCCGGCTCGCCGTCCAGCAGCTGCTCGACCAAGGCAAGCTGGCCGCCAATCCCCTTGGGGATTCCGTCGCCGCCATCAGCGCCGGCATCTGCGACGGCCGCCCGGTGCTCGACCTTGATTATGTCGAAGACCGGGATGCCGAGGTCGATGCCAACATCGTGATGACCGGCCGCGGCCAGTTTGTGGAGGTGCAGGGCTCCGGCGAGGAGTCGACGTTTTCGCCCGACCAACTGCAGGCCCTGCTCGGTCTGGCGGCCGGCGGCCTCAAGACCCTCGCCGCGCAACAAGCCGCCTTTCTTTCGGCCGAGTTGCTGAAATCCGCCGGTCGGACCTGACTCAGTCGGTCGCCGGCGGCGTGAGCGTCTCGAAGTGCCCGCTTTCCGCGGCGCGCACAAAGCCTTCGGTCACGCTCTTCAGCTGTTCCCAGCGGTTGCGGATGGTCTTGGCTTCCTGCGGCGTAATGACGTTGTCGGCCGACGACATCGCGATGGTGGCGAGCATGTCGGCGAAGTCCTGCACAATGTCGTTGGTCAGCGGAATGAGGTGCCCCGTGTGTTGGATCGTGGTCGGGTTCTTGATGAAAAATCCCCCGGCCTGCTCGCACACCCACTGGGCGATACGGCGGTCATTGGTGGAACGAATGAGCTGACCCACCCGGCCGAGGGGACTGTTCGCCCCGCTGCCGCTGTCGTCCGCCGGGGGCTCGGCCCACTTGTAGATCAGGGACAACGACAGCCCCATGTCGGCCGCGATCTGCTTGGCGCTGGTTTGCTTCAAGACCTCCCGGAGAACCTCGTGCGATTGCATGCGCGCATGCTGCGGGGGCATAAGGGAAACGCAACTCCGGCCCCTGCGAATCTTACGACTGCGCAAATTCCGCGTTTTTGGGCTGCCCCGGTCGCCTTCCTCCTGCTAGCCTTCGGCCCCCCACATGAATATCCACGAGTATCAGGCCAAAGCCCTGTTCGCCCAATACGGCGTCCCCGTGCCCCCGGGCGCCCCCGCCAAGTCCGCCGCCGAGTTTTCCGCCGCGCTCGCCTCGCTCCCCGAGGGCCCCGTGATGGTGAAGTCCCAAATCCACGCCGGCGGCCGCGGCAAGGGCACGTTCACCGACGGCTTCAAGGGCGGTGTCAAATTCTGCAAAACCAAGGCCGAGGCCGAGGACCTCGCCGGCAAGATGCTCGGCAACACCCTCGTCACCGTCCAGACCGGCCCCGCCGGCCGCAAGGTGCAGACGATCTACTTCACCGCCGCGAGCGACATCAAAAAGGAATACTACCTCGCCATCCTTCTCGACCGCGCCACGTCGTGCCCGGTCATCGTCGCCTCGACCGAGGGCGGCGTGGAAATCGAGAAGGTCGCCCACGAGACGCCCGAGAAAATCACCAAGGTCTTCGTCGACCCCGCCTACGGCCTCGCCGATTTCCAAGTGCGCGAGGTGATCTTCGCCCTCGGCTTCACCGGTGCCGAGGCCAAGAACGCCGCCAAGCTCCTCAAGGCGCTTTACACATGCTTCTGGGAAACCGACGCCGCCATGGTCGAGGTCAACCCGCTCATCACCACGCCGACCGGCGAGGTCCTCGCGCTCGACGCCAAGGTCTCGTTCGACGACAACGCCCTTTACCGCCACCCCGAGATCGTCGCGCTGCGCGACCTCAACGAGGAGGACCCGAAGGAAATCGAGGCCTCCAAATACGAGCTGGCCTACATCGCCCTCGACGGCAACATCGCCTGCCTCGTCAACGGCGCGGGCCTCGCGATGTCCACCATGGACATCATCAAGCACTACGGCGGCAACCCGGCCAACTTCCTCGACGTCGGCGGCGGCGCCTCCAAGGCGAAGGTCGTCGCGGCCTTCAAGATCATCCTCGGCGACGCCAACGTGCAGGGCATCTTCGTCAACATCTTCGGCGGCATCATGGACTGCAACGTGATCGCCGAGGGCATTGTCGAGGCCGTCAAGGAAGTCGGCCTCAAGCTTCCCCTCGTCGTCCGCCTGGAGGGCAACAACGTCGCGAAGGGCAAGGAAACCCTCGCCAACTCCGGCCTCGACCTCGTCTCGGGCGACACCATGGCCGATGCCGCCCAGAAGATCGTCAAACTCGTCGCCTGAACCCCATGAGCATCCTCGTCACTCCCGCCACCAAGATCATGGTCCAGGGCATCACCGGCGCCTTCGGCGGCCGCCACGCCCAACTTTC
>JBMSWZ010000404.1:0-2302 GCA_049425105.1 Cephaloticoccus sp. | reverse complement strand
CCCCAAGGCTGCTTGATCGTGCCCGCGGCCCGGTCACGGCCGCGCGGAGAGAGGTGGTAGGTAGTCATGGAAAGCAGGCGCAGCCAAGCACTCGACGGGCGGGTAACGGAATGAAAAAACGCGAATGTCGCCGCGATTGTGTGTCACATCGCAAACCCACCCGGTTGCCGGGCGAGCTTGGCGGCCGTCTGCACGAGCTCCAGGGCGACCGGGAGGTTCAGGTCGGCGAGTTGCTTGAACCGGATGCAGGACCGGCCGACCGAGACCTTGCCGAGCCGCCCCTGGTTGACCTCGGTCAGATAGCCCGCGGGGGTGCAGGCGCAGACGTAGAGGCTGATGTAGTGCTTCTGGCTCGCGAGACAGATGACGGCGCTGTCGCCCTCGCGGCCGCTGGCATACTGGTAGTGAAATGGCCCGTAGCCGAGCATGCCGTGGATGATGATCGGCTTCAGGTCGGCACGGCCTTGCGAATGGCCCGGTGCAACGCGGTAACGTCGGCTTTGCGGCCCTCGGGTCGAGGCGGTTCAGCGCGGCCCAGCCCTCGGGGTTGCCCGCCCGGGCCGACATCGCGCCGGCGAAGGCCAGCGGCAGAAGCGCGTGACGGGGCAACCAGCGCATGTTCAGAAGATCAGCGTGGGGGCGCCCTCGTCGTGGCAGGTGATGCGCAAGTCGAGGTCGCGGCCGCGGTGGGTGCCGGTGATCTGCCAGCCGTGGGCGGCGCCTTCAATCGACCAGAGCGGCTGCTCTTCGCCGGCGGGCGCGGCGCTGCAGATGGTAAGCAGGCGGTGCTGCAGGCCGGCCGGCGAGGTGACGGCGGCGTAGGGATACACGCCTTCCTCCGGCGGCAGGGGCAGCGTGTCAGAACTCACGGAGAGCTCCGCCCCGCCGATGACGCGGGCTCGCAGTGTCGCGTGGGGGCGGGTGACCGTGAAGCCATCGGCGTCCGTCACGACGGCGCCCTGCTTGTCGTCGTTCTGCACCTGCCAGCGGGTCTGCACCGGCATCGGCTGGGTCAGGTCCACCTCGTCGCAGACGATCAGGACGTCGGGCTTGAGGAACAGGACCGTGCGCTGTAGGCGGTGGACGGGCAGCCCGGCCTCAGCGTAGGCGTCGGCCGCATCGCTGACGGCAAGCATCCAACCGGGGCCGATGCGATGATCGACGAGGGTGGCGTGGGCGCGCGAGGCGTTGGTGCCTTCCTCGCCATTGTGATACTGATGCCCGCGGCCATCGATCAGCACGGCCGAATGGGCCTCGGTGAGACGCAGCCGCCACTTCGGGTGCGTCGGGCTGTAGCTGGCCTTGAGGGGATCCCAAAACAGGCGTTCGCCGTGGGCGACGAACAGTAGGCTGTTGCGGTCGGCGTGCTCGTGGTTCTCGGGCTCGCCACTGCGCAGCGCCACGACCGCGTCGTCGGCCTCCCAGCCGGAGTGCGACACCACGATGCCGGGAAACAGCACCCGGTCGGTGGTGAGGTCCGCCGCGCGGCGGGCCGGCACATCGGGATCAAACCAGATCGCCGCCCAGGCGGAGTTGGTGAGGTTGCGGATGGTGCCGGGCCGCAGCACGAGGTGGTTGGCCGTGCCGTCGCGGAAATGCCGGCCGATCCAGGCGAGCGCCTCGGCGCCGGCGGTCATGAAGGCGTCGCCGATGTTGATGCAGCCGGCCGGATTGCTGCGCGTGGGCAGGTGGACCAGCTGCACGTAGCGGGCCATGGCGGGGAAGTCCGCGGAGTCGCGCAGGTCGTGTCCGCAGCGCCGGCGGAGCAATTCGGCGGCCACGCAGTAATAGGTGTAGGTGAAACTCCAATAGTCCGGGCCTTCCGGAAAACTCCCGTCGGCCGGGAGGCGGGAGACGAAGAGCCGCATGCTGGCGTCCGCCATGGTGGCCCAGTCCGCGGCGCGCGGATGCCGTCCGTGCAGGAATGCGGCGGCGGCGGCCAGGCCGGACGTGGCGATGATGCGCAGGTTGTTGACATCGAGGATGGCGGGCCAGCGGCTGAAATCGATGTCGCGGTAGGATTGTTCGAAGCCGCCCGCGTCCGGGGCCATGCTCCAGCCCACGACCTCGGCGTGATGCGTCATGCCGAACACCGCGCGCTCCGCCGCGGGGCCGGCCTCGTTGGCGATGTAAGCGACTACCGCTTCGTGCTCCTCGGCGCTGAGCTCGCCCGCGAGCCAGTCGACGGCGAGGACCACGGCCACGCTGGTGGTGCCGTTGCGCATCGCGCCGACGGTATCGCGGCCCGCCTCGAGCCCCCAGTCCCACCGGCGGAAGGCCAGGATCTTTTGGAGGGCCAGGG
>JBMSWZ010000403.1:0-2303 GCA_049425105.1 Cephaloticoccus sp. | reverse complement strand
CCACGCCCGGCCACGTCATGGTGATCAAGAAACACGGCGCGATCACCGACACGGAGTTCACCGCGCCCCTCCCGCGGGCGGAGTGCACCTTCGAGCGCATCTATTTTTCCCGCGGCAACGACGTCGACATTTACCGCGAGCGGAAGGCCCTCGGCGCGCGGCTTTGCGACCAAGTCATCAAGGCGATCGACCACGACTGGGGCTGCACGGTCTTTGGCTTCATCCCCAACACCGCCGAGGTCGCCTACTACGGCTTGATGTCCGCCCTCCGCGAACGCCGGCGCTCCGAGGTGAAGGACGCGATTTTGCAGGCCAGCAAGTCCGGCTCGCTGACGGAGGCGATGCTCGACGACCTCATCCTCAACAACTGGCCGCGCAGCGAGAAGGTCGTGAGCAAGGACATCAAGCTCCGCACCTTCATCGGCCAGGAAAACATGCGGAATCAGCTCGCGAGCCACGTTTACGACATCACCTACGGCTCGGTGAATCCCGGCGACAACCTCGTGTGCGTGGACGACTCGATCGTGCGCGGCACGACCTTGCGCAAATCCATCCTTCGCATCCTCGGCCGCCTGCACCCGCGCAAGATTGTGATCGTCTCCACCGCGCCGCAGATTCGCTACCCGGACTGCTACGGCATCGACATGTCGCAGCTCGGCAAATTCATCGCCTTCGAGGCCGCGGTTGAGCTCCTGAAGGAGCGCGGCAAGTCCGACTTGCTGCAGGAAGTCTACGAACTTTGCCGTGCGGAAGTCGCGCGCAAGGACCAGGCCTCCGTCAACCACGTGAAGCGCATCTACGAACCGTTCACGCGTGAGGAAATCTCGGCCAAGATCGTCGAGCGCGTCTCCCCGCCGAAGAATGGCTGGACCGGCGACATCGAGGTGATCTTTCAGACCGTCGAGAATCTTCACGCCGCCGTGCCGCACCACACCGGCGACTGGTATTTCACCGGCAACTACCCCACTCCCGGCGGCTACCGCGTGGTGAACCAGGCCTACATCAATTACTACGAGAAAAACGAAGGCCGGTCCTACTGAGTTTTTTAACCGCTAATGGACGCTAATTCACGCTAATGAGCAGGCACTGAAGCGCCGATGCCCACCGACAAAAACCGAGGTGTTTAATCAGCGCGAATCAGCGTTCCCCATCCTCCGATTCATGTCCCTTTCCTACGAGTCCTCCGGCGTCAGCTATGACCAGCTTGATGCCTTCAAGCGCGCCTGCCAGCAGGCGGCCAAGACGACCGCCCCGCTGCTTCAGGCCCACGGCTACGCCGAGCCCGCCAATACGCGCGGCGAGAGCTGCTACCTGATGGAGGCCGCCGACCATTTCCTGGCGCACGTTGAGGAAGGACTGGGCACGAAGAACCTCGTGGCCGACACCGTGCAACAGCAGTCGGGCAAGATTTTCTACCGCGAGGTCGCGATCGACACGGTCGCCACCATCGTCAACGACCTCGTGACTTGCGGTGCGCTGCCGACTTCCGTGGCGATGCACGCCGCGGTGGGGGACTCGGCGTGGTTTGCCGACGCGCCGCGCATGGAGGCGTTGGTGGCGGGTTGGGCCGAGGGCTGCCGCGAGGCCGGGGCGGTCTGGGGTGGCGGCGAGACGCCGACGCTCAAGGGCATCGTCAACCCCGGCACCATCGTGCTCGCGGGCTCCGCCGTCGGCCGCATCGCGCCGAAATCGCAGCGCATCGTCGGCGACGTGCAGGACGGCGATGCCATCATCTTTCTCGCCAGCTCCGGCGTGCAGACCAACGGCCTGTCGCTCTGCCGCTTGATCGCGGACAAGCTCCCGCAAGGCTACGCCACGCCCGTCGGGCACGGCGATCCCCGCACCTACGGCGAGGCGCTGCTCGCGCCATCGGTCATTTACGTGAAGTTTGTCGCCGCGTGCCAGGAACGCGGCCTCAAGCTCAATTACGTCGCGCACGTCACCGGCCACGGCTGGCGCAAGCTCATGCGCTTGGAGGAGCCCTTTGTTTACGAAATCACCGCGCCGCGCGAACCGCTGGCGGTCTTCAAATTCCTGCAGGCCGCCGGCCCGATCTCCGAGCGCGAGATGTATGCCACCTACAACATGGGCGTGGGCTTTGCCGCGTATGTTTCACCGGTGAACGCCGACGCCGTGGTCGCCGCGGCGCGCGAGTCCGGCTACGACGCATGGATCGCCGGCACGGTGAAGAAGCAGGGCGACCGCAAGGCGGTCGAGGTGCCCGCGCTCGGCCTGACCTTTGAAGGCGACACGCTGCAAGTGCGGTGAACCCGCCGCCCGTCGAGTATGAGTGACCATCCGCG
>JBMSWZ010000402.1:0-2311 GCA_049425105.1 Cephaloticoccus sp. | reverse complement strand
CCTCCACGGGGCAGGGCCTATGCCGGTGGGGATCGATGTAAAGCGCCGCCTCGATCAGGGCCCCGTGCACCAGGTCCGCCAGCCGGCGGGGACCGACGGCCCGGCGGCGGGCCGGGGCGGGGAGGGCCCACCTTGACGGCCCACTTTACATGCCGGGGAAGCCGCCACCCTGCGCGCGCATGGCTTCGAGTTGGCGCATCATCTTTTTGCTGCCGCCGCCCTTCATCATCTTCATCATTTTCTGCATCTGCTGAAACTGCTTCAGGAGTTGGTTGACTTCGACGATCTTGACGCCCGCGCCATTGGCGATGCGCATGCGACGGCTGCCATTGAGGATTTGCGGCTTCTGACGCTCCTGCCGCGTCATGGAATAGATAATAGCCTCGGTGCGTTTCATCTGCTTGTCGGCATCGTCCGGCAGTTGGACGCCGTTCATGCCGGGAATCAGGCCCATGAGGCTCTGCATTGAGCCCATCTTCTTGACTTGCTGCATCTGCGCGAGGAAGTCCTCGAGATTGAAATCGGCTTTGCGCAGCTTCTCCGCCATGCGCTCGGCTTCCTTCTGATCGATGTTCTCGTGCGCCTTTTCGACGAGCGACACCACGTCGCCCATGCCGAGTATGCGGGAGGCCAGCCGGTCCGGGTGGAACTGCTCAAACGCGTCGGTCTTCTCGCCGGTGCCGGCAAACTTGATGGGCACGCCGGTGATCGACTTGATCGAGAGGGCGGCGCCGCCGCGGGCATCGCCGTCAAGCTTGGTCAGGATCAGGCCGGTGAGTTGGAGCGCGTCGTTGAAGGCGCGGGCGACATTGACGGCCTCCTGGCCGAGGGCGCCGTCGGCGACGAGCAGGACTTCGTCGGGTTGCACGGCGCCGCGCAGTCGCTTCACTTCCTCGATGAGGTCGGTGTCGATTTGGAGGCGACCGGCGGTGTCGAAAAGTATCGCGTCATGCTCCCCCGCCTTCGCGGCGGCGAGGGCGGCCTGACCGATGGCGGGCACGTCCTTGGATTCGCGCTGCGCAAAGAAGCCCAGTGATTCTTGCTGCGCCAGGATTTCCAGCTGGTCGATGGCAGCCGGGCGGTAGATGTCGCAGGCAGCCACGAGGGGGTTGTAGCCCCACTTCTTCAGCAGGCGGCCGAGCTTGGCGGTGGAGGTGGTCTTGCCCGAGCCGTGAAGGCCGACCATGAGGATGCGCAACGGGCGGTGGTCGGAGAGGGCGGTGGTGCCTTCACCCAGGAGCTTAACCAGTTCGTCGTGGATGATTTTGACGACCTGCTGCCCGGGTGTGACCGACTTGAGAACCTCCTGGCCGACGCAGGCGGCCTTGACGCGTTCGATGAACTCCCGTGCGACCTTGAAGTGCACGTCGGCGGCGAGCAGCGCGGTGCGGACCTCCTTGAGGGCCTCCGCCAGGTTGTCCTCGGACAGCCGGCCGACTCCGCGCAAATTGCGGAGGGCGCTGCCCAGTTTGTCGGTGAGCGATTCGAACATGGAAGCGGGAAACGTGGCAAAGGTCGACTGCGAGTGCAACCCCGACGGTCGTTGGCAGGTGAAAATCCGCCGTTGGCACCGTGGCCACGTGCAGCGAGCGGCGGGTGGCGCAGGCCTATTTTGGCCGCTCTGCGCTTTGCGCTGGTCAAGACCGGCCCCACCGGAATATCCACAAGGTCCCTATGAACTCTGTTCTAAAGCTCTTAATCGAAGGCGGCAGCCTGTCCCCGGCGCAGATGGCGCAGGTGGCGGGCATGCCGGAATCCGAGATTAATCAGCATCTGGAGCAGCTGAAAAAAGATAAAATCTTCCTCGGCTGGCGTCCGGTGCTCGATCTGTCCCGTGAGGCCGCCGCCGCCGCCGTCGTGCGTGCGGTGATTGAGGTGCGGATCACGCCGGAGCGCGGCGGAGGGTTCAATCGGCTCGCGGAACGCATCAGTCGGTTCGACGAGGTGGAGTCGTGCTACCTGATGTCGGGCGGCTACGACTTGCTGATTTTTGTGAAGGGCGGATCGTTGCAGCGGGTGGCGAGTTTCGTTTCCGAGCGCCTCTCGACCATCGAGGGCGTGCTGTCAACGGCGACGCACTTCCAGCTCCGTTGCTACAAGGATCAGGGTTACCTGTTGGAGCAGGGCGAGCCGGAAGGGTCGCGCCTGACGGTGGCTCCGTAACGGAGAACGCCCATGAGCACCGACCCAAAGCAATGGGTGGCGGGCCACGTGGCCTCGCTCCCCAAGAGTGGTATTCGCGATTTCTTCGAGCTCGTCGCCAAGATGAAAGGGCAGGACGTCATCTCGCTGGGTGTGGGCGAGCCGGACT
>JBMSWZ010000401.1:0-2319 GCA_049425105.1 Cephaloticoccus sp. | reverse complement strand
TCTCGATGTAGGTGTCGGGCGGGGTGTTGAGGCCGTCGACAAAGGTGTCGCGCCAGCGCACGCCTTCCAGCGGGGTGCCGACGTTGTAGGGGTTGGATTCCTCGAGGTAGCTGGAGATGGGGTCGAAGAACCGCGGGGGAATGTCGCTCACGCCGCCGATGAAGCTGCCAAATTCGATGATGTCAGCCGACTCGCCGCCGATGAGCTGCGTGCGCAACCACTGCTTGTAGACGTTGCCCGGCACCATGACCTGCTCGACGTTGATGTGCGGATTGAGCTCCTCGTAGCGTTCGATCAGCGCATCCATCGCCGCGGGCGGGCCTTCCTCGATCTGCCAGTGGGCAATGCGGATGGTGACCCGGCCGTCGTCGGACAGCACAGTGCCCGGACGCGTCAGCACGATGTAGGCGGCGACGCCATAGGCGGCCAAGGCGAGGAGAATGCCGGCGATCTGGCGATGGCGCGGTTTCATGCCCCACCCTTCTTGGTGCCCACCGGCACCGGCTGGCCGGCGGCACGCTGGTCGAGGAGATAAATTCGTGGATCGCGCGGGTAATCCCGCCGCAGCTTCTCGCGGAATGTATCCGACACCTCATGGCGGCCCAGCTGCCACGCGACGTTGCATATCTGCACGACTTGATCCGCGGCCGGCATGCCCCGCAGGCCGCCGATGGACTCTGACGCCAGCAAGTGTTCGAGCGTGCGGGCGGGGTCGAGCCCGTAAAACATCAGGCCGCGGGCCGCGAGCCGGTGCAGGTCGCGGCGCGTCACCGGATCCGTCACGCCGGTCAGCAGCGACTCCACCGCGGCGATACGCGCGGCGGGCGCAGCGGCGGGCAGGACGTAGATCTCCAGCAGCGCAAGCTTCACCCGGGCGAGATCCGCCCAGTGATCGGTGACCTCGCCGGTCAGCAGCCGCCGGTAGCAGTCGGCGGCGCGATCGTTGTCCGGCACCGCGCGAAACACCTGCGCGATGCGGCCGAGCAGGAAGAGGCTCGCGCGCCCGATCTCGTCGTCTGCCTGTGCGTCATGCAGCGCCGTCAGACGCCGCTCCACTTCGGCGATGCGTGCCTCCGTGACGGTTTGCTGCGACAAGGCCACGACGGCGGTGCAGAATTCGCGCTCGCGCGCGTTTGCCGGGTCGGCCGGTGCCGGCAAGTCATCAAGGGCGATCTCGGCTTCCTTGATCAGGTAGGTCGAGACCATGCGCCAAACGTCGGAGTCCGGCGCCGCCGCCACGGGCGTGGCGACGGCAAGGCCGAGCAGCATCAACAGCGGGGTAACGCGGGGCATCGCGCCGAGAGTGCGCCCGCCGCGCCGGGCCACAAGGCAAACTTGCGGCCATGACACGCCGGTCTCGCGAAATCTATTTCTTCAACGGCAGGCCGGCCGCCGCCGCGATGTCATCCCAAGCGTAGAAGTGAAAGGTCCGGTCGGTGGACATGACCACGAAAAGACCGCCCGGGAATCCCGGGAGCGTGGCCGCGGTGACATCGCTGCCATCACTGTCCATCGCCGCCACGCGCACACTGGCGAGCATCGGGTGGTCGTGCGATTTCCCCGGCATACCCTCGCGCGGGAAAATGCGAAAGGTGTCGGCCTGCTGATTCGAAACGAGCAGGTAGCCCGTGCCGGGCCCGGTTGGGTAAATCGAGATGCCTTCATGGTCCCGGGCGAAGCCAGTCGTGCCAAACTCGGCCAACTGATCGTCGGCGTCCTCGGCCGCGGGATCGGCATGGTATTTCCGCACGCCGTAGCGTTCGTCGGAGTAGTAGACGTAGCCCAGTTCGTTGTCGACGGCCACGGCTTCGATCTCCTTGCGGCCGCTCCACGTGCCGAAGGCACGGGCGAAAACGCCGCGGAGCACGCCAGTCCCGTCGTCGACGAGCCGGTATTGATGCAGGTAACCCTCGCGCGGCGCGCCGAGGTCGGAGCGGCTCACGATCGCGAATACGGCGCCGTCTCCGGCGCGGGTGTAGAGGGCGATGCCCATGACGTCGCGAGCGGCTTCGCCGACGAGAACTTCGATCCCGCCGCCATCAACCGGCACCATGTCCGGCAGGCGAAAGGCGCGCAGGCGATGCGCGAAGCGCTCGGCCACCACGGCGATGTCAGTGGGTTGGCCGTTAAGCATCACCCCGCGGGCGATGTCCACATTGTTGGGACGCACGAGACCGCGCACGGAAAGATCAGTGCGGATCCGGCCGTCTAGCCCAAAGACCACGAGGGCGCCGTCGGCGTCCTTGTCGGTGCCGATCACCAGGCTTTGCGCCGGATCGGCCGGGTTGACCCAGATCGCGGGATCGTCGGTGTCGTGCT
>JBMSWZ010000400.1:0-2322 GCA_049425105.1 Cephaloticoccus sp. | reverse complement strand
CGCTGTTGGACACGACGTAGACCTTGGGCGGTTCGTCACCCCAAGCGGTGCGCAGGGCCTGGTGGCATTCCGCGAGCGTGACGTCGTCCAGCCACGGCAGCATCAGGTCGGCGATCTGGGTGGCGCTGGCAAACACGCGGTCGGCGGCGAGCGCATGGGCGAGCGCGGTGGCGAGACCCTCGGACCGCTGCGTGGCGGCCGACCGGGCGCCCTGTTCGTAGTAGGCGCGGAAGTGCGCCCGGGCGTCCTGCAATTCCGCGGCCGTGAAGCCAAACTCAAGGGCGCGGCGGAGTTCCTGTTCGGATTCCCGCAGGGCAAGGTTCCAGGTGACGATCGAGCAGTTCACGAGCAGCGTGTTGATGCGCCAGTTTTTCAGGCTGTCGCCATGGAGCACGTAAGCGGTGGTGAAGCTGGCGCCGGAGGCCTGCCCCATGCGGTAGAGGCGGCGTTGCAGCATATGAAACGCGAGGGCGGTGCGCAGCTCGCCCTGCCAGTGCGCCCGGGTATTCGGGTGCGCCGGGGCGGGCACGGCGCGCTCATACACGACCCGCGCGCCGATGATGCCGGGTTCCTTGAACAAGTGCGGGGCGCCCTTGAGCGGGACGGGTTCGTCGAGCAGGGGCGAAGGCTCGGGCCGCGGCGCGCCGCGGGCGGTGAGCGAGGCGAATTTTTCCGTGATCAGCTTTTCCGCCGTGGCCGGATCGACCGCACCCACCAGCACGAGGATCATGCGTTCGGGGCGATACCAGGCGTCGTAAAACGCCTGGAAGTCCTCCGCCTGGAACTGGCGGATCTGGCCTTCGAGACCGATGGGCAGGCGTGCCACCTGGCGGGCGCGGGGCAGCAGTGCGGTCTGCTGGGCAATCTGCGCCCGCGCCTCGGGCACGTTGCGGGTCGCGAGTTCGCTGAGCACGACGCCACGCTCCCGGTCAATTTCGGCGGGCGCGAAAGTGATGCCGTCAGCGTAGGCGCGAAAGACCCCCAAGGCCTCGCCCAAAGTCGCGGTCGAGGGATCCGGCAACTCGAGGTGATAAATCGTGTAATCGTGGGTGGTGAACGCCGTGTTGTCCGGACCGAAGCCGATGCCGAGCCGCTGCAGCGTGGCGACGAGCGAGCCGTCCGGGTGGTCCCGCGTGCTGCGGAAGGCCATGTGCTCCAGAAAATGCGCGAGGCCGCGCTCCCGGTCGTTTTCGTGCATCGAGCCCGCGAGCACCAGAAAGCGCAACGACACCCGGTCTTGCGGCTCCGCGTTCGGACGGATCGCGTAACGCAGGCCGTTGGGCAGGGCGCCCCAGGTCACGGCCGGGTCGGCGGCAAGGTCGGAGGCCTCGTGGGGCCAGGCGGTTGCGGCGACCGCGCCGGGCAGCAAAGAGAACAGCCACAGAACAAGGGCGAGGCGGACGCGGGACACCGCGTCATGAAGGGGAAACCCGGCGGCACCGTCACGCTGAAAAACCGGTGGGAACCGCGAATGGACGTGAATGAGAACGTTGGGGTGGGCACGCTAATCTACGCTGATTAACGCTGCTCCCGACCAACACTTCAGTGACCGGAAATTAGCGCCGATCAGCGTCTATTCGCGTTCCAAGCCAGTCGGTTCATGTTCGCGTGTCATCGCGTTCAGACGCGGCTGGAGCAGCTCAGTAGACCAAGGGTTTGCACAAAAGGCTCGGAAAAGGTCGTCATCACCGCTTTGCATGCAGGCGACGCGCGATGTTGTGGCTTTATCGCATTCTCTACCTGCCGGCCCTGCTGCTGGGCACGCCGTATTACCTTTGGCGGATGCGCAAGCGGGGTGGTTACCGGGAGAATTTCGGGCAGCGGTTCGGCCGGGTGCCGGCGCTGCCGGCGAAACGGCCGGGCGTGAAACGCATCTGGCTGCAGGCGGTCAGTGTGGGCGAAATGCTGGCCATCGGCCCTTTGCTCGCGGCGTGGCGCCGCGACGGCGACGTGGAGGTGTATCTCACCACCACCACGAGCACCGGTTACCAGCTGGCGAAGGAGCGCTACCCGGATGCGACCATCGGCATCGGTTACTTTCCGCTGGATTGGTGGGCGTTTTCCGCGCGCGCGTGGCGGGCGGTGCAACCGGACTTCGTGATTCTCACCGAGGGTGAACGCTGGCCGGAACACATCCACCAAGGGGCCGCCCGCGGCGTGCCCGTGGTTTGCGTCAACGCCCGGCTATCCGATCGCAGTTACCGGCGCATGGCGCGGTGTCGTGGGGCGGTGCAGCCGCTCCTCGGAGGCATCACGAAGCTGCTGGCGTGCTCGGAGCATGATGCGGAACGGTTTCGCGCACTGGGATTTCCCGCGGATCGC
>JBMSWZ010000399.1:0-2323 GCA_049425105.1 Cephaloticoccus sp. | reverse complement strand
GTGGTTCAGTCAGCTGACGGGCCGACCTGCGATCCATGTGCGTTCGCACACGTTCAGCCGGAAATGATACATCCACTCGTCCACATTCCCTGCGGAAAGTTCAGCGAAGTCAGCCGCCTTTCCGGGTTCGAGTGAACCGCATTCGGCATCCACGCCGATGGCCCCGGCCGCATGGATCGTGGCACCCTTGAGGGCTTCGGCCGGGGTGAGCCGACTCATGGTGCAGGCCAGCATCAGCGCCAATGGCAAATCATAACTGGGGGCGGATCCGGGGTTGAAGTCGGTGGCCACGGCCACCGGGACGCCAGCTTCCACGAAGGCGCGCCCGTTCATGGGCGGCTGATGCAGGTACAGGGACGCCAGCGGAAGACAGACCGCTGTCACGCCGGAAGCGGCCATGGCTTTTCGGCCGCCATCCGAGGTAAATTCCAGATGGTCGGCGCTGACGGCTCCGAGTTCGGCAGCCAGCGCGGCCCCGTTCCCGTCGTGCAACTGGTCCACATGCAGCTTCGGCCGCAGGCCATACCGCTTGCCGACGGTCAGGATATGCCGGGCATCGTCCGCCGAAAAGGCACCCTCTTCGACAAAAATGTCATTGAACGAGGCCAACTTTTCCGCAGAAACGGCCGGAATAAGCTCCTCGGTGATCATTTGAATGTAACTTTTCTTGTTACATTCTGGCGGAACGATGTGCGCGGCCAGCAGCGTGGACACGAGGCGCTGGGGCGTCCGGGGGCCGATATCACGCACCACCCGGAGCAGGCGCAATTCGTCTTCCAGGGAAAGACCGTATCCGGTCTTGCACTCAACCGTGGTTACACCGAGGCGCGCCATCTCCCGGAGACAGCCCAAGGCGTGCAGCGCCAGGACGTCCGTGTCCGCCTCACGCGTCTGACGCATGGTTCGTTTGATACCGCCACCTGAGGCCGCGATGTCAAGGTAGGATTCCCCTGCAAGCCGCCGGCGGAATTCGTCCGCGCGCCACCCGCCGAAAACAAGGTGCGTGTGACAATCGACCAGACCGGGAATCACCATCCGACCTTCCGCCGAATGGATCTCGCGCTCGCGCAGTTCATGCGGCAGATCGGCCTCGCGGCCCACCCATTCGATCCGGCCGTCATGCCAGGCCAGGGCCGCCCGTTCGATGACGCCGATATCGTCCTGACCGCCGCCGCGAGGACAGGTGGCGAGCCAGCCGATGTCGACCAACAGTCCGGACCGGTTCAGATCAGCCAAGCGCATAGCCTCCACTTTCCACCGCCTGCTGCAGCGCGGACGAGCGGATGATGTCCACGCTCGGCGTCAGGTCATCCTGGAACAGGTAGTCCCCTTCGCGGTGCGGGATGCGCTCGCGGATCAGGGTATGGGCCAACTCCACGCCGCGACCCGGCTTCAGCGGAGCGCGATAATCCAGGGCCTGTGCCGCCGTCAGGGCCTCGATGGCAAATACGTGCTCGAGATTTTCCATGACCTGCAACAACTTGACGGCGCTGATGCTGCCCATCGACACGTGATCTTCCTGTCCAAGTGACGTCGGAATGGAGTCCACCGAAGCGGGATGACAGAGCACCTTGTTCTCGGATACCAGCGCGGCGGCCGTGTACTGCGGGATCATGAATCCCGAGTTGAGCCCGGTTTCCTGCATCAGGAGACGGGGCAAACCGTCGTGTCCCTCGAGCAGCAGGTAGATGCGGCGCTCCGAAATGGAGGCCAGCTCGGCCAGGGCGATGGCCGCAAAATCCAGGGCCAGGGCCAGCGGCTGGCCATGGAAATTCCCGCCACTGATCACTTCACCGTCTTCAAAGACCAGCGGGTTGTCGGTCACGGCATTCATTTCCGTTTCCAACACACCCACGCCGTAGGAAAGGGCATCCCGGCTGGCGCCGTGCACCTGCGGCACACACCGCAGGCAGTAGGGGTCCTGCACCTTGCCACAGTCACGATGGCTCTCCAGGATTTCGCTCTCCTCCAAGAGCCGGCGCATGTTCCGGGCCACGTCCATCTGTCCCTTGTGTGGACGAATGGCGTGGACGCGCTCATCGAAGGGATGGGCACTGCCCTGCAGGGCTTCGAGACTCATGGCAGCCAGGATGTCTGCCGTACGCACCAGTTTCGTGGCACGATGAAGGATCCAGGCGCCGTAGGCTGCCATGAACTGCGTGCCGTTGATCAGGCTCAGGCCGTCCTTGGCGCCCAAGGAAATCGGTTCGAGGCCGTGCTCCTTCAGGACCTCGGCGGCGGGTCGGTGGGCGCCGTTCGGCTCCCAGAAATGACCCAGCCCGATCAGCGGCAATGCCATGTGTGCCAGAGGCGCCAGGTCTCC
>JBMSWZ010000398.1:0-2338 GCA_049425105.1 Cephaloticoccus sp. | reverse complement strand
TTCCAGAACTCGCTCTCGGGCGTGGCGAGCGAGCCGAGGTCGTTACGCGGCTTTTTGAACAGGCCGCAATGAAGATAGAACGCCAGTCGCCAGTTCCAGTCCCCGATCCCCGACCAGCGGCGCGAGTTCACGGCCTGCGCCAGCGACGCGAGGTCGCCGGCCTTGATGGGGTCGCCGCTCGCGACGATACGGGCCTGCGTAAATTGCAGGGGCATGGGTCATGTCACGCAGCGCAGACGACGGTGCCGACGGTCAGCGCGGCCGTGTCAGCCTTGACCGAGACGGTCACGCCGCTCGGGATTTTCACCGGCCCCCAGAAGGCGCCGGGCGGAATCTTGCCGTGCGTGGTGCTGGCATCGAGGGACACGAGGCAGAAGTTGGTGCTGTCGAGATTGTAGAGGTGCACCCAGTAATCCGCGCCGGTCGTGAGCGAGCCCATTTCGATTGAGGTGTAGCTCCCGGTCACGGCGGCGGTGCTGCCGTCGTTCATGTTCGCCCCGCTCATGTCCAGCGTCTTGCTGGTCGTCGCCGGGGACACGTTCAGACCGCCCTTGGACGCCGTAAGGCCCGAGGCCAGCGTGATCTCATTCGCCATGCCTGACGCGGGCGCCGTCCATGGTGCAAGGCGCGCGAAGCGGCAAGAGGTAAGCGGAAAGCTCAGAGCACCTTGAGCAGGAGCTTGGTCCGGCCGGGGCGATAGGTGAGCACCGGATGCCGGGCCATCAGCCCCTCGCCGCCGAGCGACTGGACGCGATTGCGCTCCTGCTCGACCTGAAGCGTGGAATCCGCCAGCCAGGCCCGCGCGGCCGTGACGTAAGGCAGGCCCAAGGTCGCGACGGATTGCAGCCGTTGAAACCAATCGCCGCCGGGCTCAATCCCCGGCACATCGAACGCCCCGAGTTGCAAACGCGGGTCGGCCCAGTCGCCGTGATTCATCGCGTTGCGCGTGATCTGGTAGCCGCCGCGCCCGGCCCACAGCTCGCAGTCGAGGGCGATGGCAGGCAGCCGCCAATGCGCGGGCAGGGCGATCTCCCGGCCCGAGCGGCTCCACGCCTTGGCGCCGTCCCAGTAGAGCCGGCAGCCGTCGAATTTCTCGGTGATGATCCAGCCGGTGAGATCGGTGCGACCGTCCCATTCCCGCCCGTGCATCATGTCCGCCTCAGTGACCACGGACAAAAGGTGCCATTTTCGGTGCCGGGCGCAAGGTCATTTGGCGCGGAAGCCGGCAGCCTTGGCCTTGCGCTTGAGGATGGCCTCAATCTGGAGCGGCAGGTTGCGGCGGGTATTGGCCAGGGCTGTTTCCATGATTTCGTGCTCGCGGCCGGCGCGCTGGATGTAGCGCACGGCATTGCCGACGGTGATCGTGGGCTTGTCGGTCGCCAGAGCCTCGGTGGCGATGCCGGAGCCGCCGTGCCGGCGGATCCACGCGGGCAGGCGCAGGCCGACCATCGCCGCGGCGGAGCGCCAGCCGGATTTAGCCGTGCCGACGAGCGCCTGCTTGGTGCGGATGACGCGGGCGATGCTGCGGCCGTCCTTGACCAGCACAAAGCGCGACCGGGTGCCCTGCCGGCGAATGCGGCCGCGGGCGTCGCGGTAAAAGTCGAGCGTGGCGACGGAGGCCGCGGGCAGGACATCGGCCACATGCACGCCGAGCTTGCGCAGCACCTCCTGCAGTTCGATGAAGCGATTGCGCCGCATGAGGCGATGCAGCGAGCGGCCGGTGGGCGTGCTTTCGTCGGCGAGGCGCAGGGAATCCAGCGTGCGGAACAGGAATTTGGCGTCGCGTTCGACCGCGTCGCGCCCCTGTTTCTCCGCGGCCTTGGAATTGCCCGGGAGGGAGTTCAGGTTGCGGTTTTTGCCGGCGGCCCCGAGCGGCGTTTCCCCGCGCGGCGGGGTGAGCGCACAGGCATCGGCCACGACGGCGCGGGCGGCCTGTTTCAGGACTTCGCCGGTCGTCTTGCGCGTGAGTTGCGCCAGGCGGCGGAGGTCGCTGGCAAAGCGGTCCTGGGCGAAGCTGAACATTTCACGAGGCGCGCTTGCGCTGGCTAAGGTCCATGAGGCCGAGGTTATAGGCGGCGTCGTCTTCCTCGACCATGACGACCTTGTATTTGCGGCCTTCGACGGTCGCGATGGCACCCAAGCACGGGATCCAAACGGCTTCGAGCTGGCCCTTTGAAAGCGACAGCGTGGCGTTGGCTTCGGGCGCGAAACCGCCGTCGCCCAACTCCTGCCGGTGCGTGCTGCGGTCGAGGATGCCGGTCAGGGCGGTCGTGACGCCGTCAATGCGGACGGTCGTGCCGGCGATGCCCTCGGCATGCTGCTGGCCGCGGGCGACGAG
>JBMSWZ010000397.1:0-2342 GCA_049425105.1 Cephaloticoccus sp. | reverse complement strand
ATGGGATGACCGGGGTTGCAGACCCAGAGGCGTTCTTTCTCGTCGGCCTCGCGCCAGGTCAGTGCACAGGACGTGCCCAGCATGCGTTTGAAGATCTTCGCGAAGTGCCCGGAGTGCAGGACGATCAGGCCCATGCCCTCGAGGACGCGCTGCTGCACGCGGTCGACCACGGCATCGGCGACCTCAGCGTGCGCCATGTGCCCCCACCAGATCAGCACGTCCGTCGCGGCGAGCTTCTCGGCCGTCAAGCCGTGTTCCGGCTCCTGCAGCGTGGCGGTGCCGACCGCGGCCGTGGGCAGAAACTCACGAATGCCGGTGGCGATGGTGTGGTGCATGCCGTCCGGATAGACGGCGGCGACCTTGGGATTCTTGTGTTCGTGGACGTTTTCGCCCCAGACGGTAACGCGGATAGGGTTCATGGGTAATGGGTAGCGGGAGCCTTTGCGGGATTCCGAGGCAGGGCCAGAACCAAATCCCCATTATGACCGAACCGGTCCCCTACCCCGAAAACCGGCTCCGCGACACGGCCGTCGGGGAGCGGCCGCAGGAACGCTTGGAACAGTTCGGCCCCGGCGCCGGAAAACAAAACCGCCCCGAGACCGGAGTCACGGGGCGATAAAGTGGTGGTAGGACCTGGATTCGAACCAGGGAAGGCGTAAGCCAGCAGATTTACAGTCTGCCCTCGTTGGCCACTTGAGTATCCTACCAACGAAAGAGGGCGGAAATTCGCGGCTATGCGCCCCGAGTTCAAGGTTTTTTTAGCATCGTCTTGGCCCCCCGGCGCCACGAGGCTGCCCCCGCTCTGGCCCGGCTCATGGATTACCTGATTTCCCACCCGTATCTGCAGGCTGTGCTGTCGCATTTGCTGACGGTCGCGGGCTTCCTCCTGGCCATTTTTCTGATCGCGCGGCTGATGAGTGAAAAACGCCAGCCCGGCAACACGTTCGCCTGGCTGCTGGGCGGCGTGATCATCCCCTACCTCGGCGTGCCGCTCTACCTGCTGTTCGGCGGCCGCAAGCTCCGGCGATTGATGAATCGCAAGTCCCGCCAATCACCCACCGTCCCCGGGGACACAGTGGAGGCCGGCCCCTGCGCCGAACGCCATGTCGCCCGGGCCGTGCGCAGTGCCGGCGGCTCCCTGCCGCTCGGCCGCAACGAAATGACGCTCCTCACCAACGGCGAGGACGCCTACCGCGCTCTCGCCGAGGGCATCGAGCAGGCCAAGGAATGCATCCATATCACCACCTTCATTCTCGGCCGCGAAGACACCGGCAAACGCATCGTGCAGCTGCTGGCCAAGCGCGCCCGCGAAGGCGTGCGCGTGCGTCTGTTGCTCGATTCGGTCGGTTCGATGTTCATCCGCCGCGGTTTCGTCGCGCCCATTATTGAGGCCGGCGGCGAGGTGCAGTGGTTCATGCGCGTGCTGCCGCTGGCTTCGCGCGGCTCCGCCAACCTGCGCAGCCACCGCAAAATCGCAGTGTTCGATCACCGCACGGCCATCGTGGGCGGACACAATATTGCCCGCGAATACATGGGCGCGAAGCCTTGGGCAAAGCGCTGGGCGGACTTCGGCGCGGTGATTCGCGGCCCGGCCGCGGCGATGTTCAACGACGTGTTCATCGCCGACTGGTGTTTTGCCAGCAACCAATCCATCGAAAACATCCGCGCCGAGATTCCCGCCGCCGCCGTCGCCCAGGAGTGGCGTGGGCAGGGGCGCATTGCGGGCAAGGTGACCGACGAAAACGGCGCGCCGATTGAGGGCGTCATCGTCAAGGCAACGCTGCCGTCCTCCTCGAATCGCGGACCGGCGCCGGTGAAAACAAACGCCAAGGGTGACTGGTCGATCGGCGGCATCACCGGCGGCATGTGGGCAATTGATTTTGATCGCGAGGGCTACGAGCCCGTCAGCAAGTCGGTGCAGATCAGTGAATTCAATCGACTACCGGCGACGACGCTTGTGATGAAGAAGGTGGTTGTCGTGGTCGACCCGAACGACGTCATCAAGGAGCGGCTCACCGAGGCGGCCGGGCTGATGATGCGCAAGGAATTTGTGCCCGCGCTGGCCATCTACGAGGCGCTGGCGACACAGTACCCGACGGTCAAACAGTTCAAGCCGCTGATTGCCAGGGCGCAGTATGGCGCCGGCCGGACGCCCGACGCCATCGCGACGCTGAAGGCGGCCGTGGCCGATGACCCGGCAGCGATTGAAATTCAGGTTCTGCTCGGCACACTGCTGATCGAGACCGGACAGATGGCCGAGGGGCAGCAGGTCATGGCTTCGATTGATGCCAGCAAGGTGACCGATCCCACAGTGCTGCTGAATATCGGCATCGACCTGATCA
>JBMSWZ010000396.1:0-2348 GCA_049425105.1 Cephaloticoccus sp. | reverse complement strand
CGCTGCGGAGCATCTCCATGATCGTGGACCACGGCGTGATGGGGTAGCCGGCGCCGTAGCGCACGCCGGCGGCGAGGAGGCCGTAGGTGAGGGCGGTATTGCCGTCCATCGTGACCTGCGGGCGGCGGCCGGCGCGCTGGTTCTGTTCGAAGCGATAACGCTGGCCGAGCAGGTGCTCGACCGGGTGGGCGTAGCCCGCGTCGAGGGCGACGAGGGCGTTGCGGGCGATGTCCTCGCTCTTGCCGGCGAAACGCTCGCGCACGAGGGCGTGGAGCTTGGCGACGTCGAGGTTGAAGACCCGGGCGATGAGCCCGAGCACGAACATGTTCTTGCCCTTCTCCTTGCCGGCGCCGCCCATGACCTCGATGGTCGCGCTGGTGATCGGCACGGGCACGTGCAGGTAGCGGCGGTCGGCGGGGTCCGGCTTGACGTGGTCGCTGTCGTAGATGAGCACGCCGCCGTCGCGCAGGGAGGAGATGTGGTTCTCGTAGCTGTGCTGGTAGAAGGCCACGAGGAAGTCCATCTGGTCGCCGGCGGACAGGATTTCGCCCGTGCCCATGCGCACTTGGAAGATCGACGGCCCGCCGGAGATGGTCGACGGGATTGTCATGTAGGTCATGACATCCTGGTCGCTCCGGCCGGCGAGGCGCGCGAGAAAGCCGCCGATGGTCTGGATGCCATCCTGCGAGTTGCCGGCAAAGCGGATGACCGCGTCCGGGAGCGTGGAAGTGGAGGCGGGGTCGTCGCGATTCTCAGGCGCGGCTCCGCTATTCAGGTCGGGGTTGGGGCTAACCATAAAGCGGTCCATCCATGGGAAATCCGCCGCGCCCGGGCCATGGCGAAATGAATCGGACAGTCGTTCAGAAAAGAAAATTATGCGCCGTGCGCGGGACATTAAGGCCGCCGCGCCCCGGGAAAACGCCGGTTTTCGGTTTGGCGCGGGTCGGCGCGGCGTCATGCTGCGCGCATGAATCGAACGGACCGCCTCGTGGCGATGGTCATGCTCCTGCAGGGGCGGCGCGTGGTGCGTGCAGAGGAGCTGGCGGCGCACTTCGAGATCAGCGTGCGCACGGTCTACCGCGACATGTCGGCGCTGGGCGAGGCGGGTGTGCCGATTGCCGGCGAGGCGGGCGTGGGCTACAGCCTGGTGAAGGGCTACCACCTGCCGCCAGTGATGCTGACGACCGACGAGGCGGCGGCGCTGTTCACGGGCGCAGAACTCGTGAAGCAGTTCACCGACACCTCGCTCGACGCCGCCTTGAACGCCGCGCTGGACAAGCTGCGCGCGGTGCTGCCGCGCGACAAACAGGATCACGTCGAGCGCCTCGCGCGGCGCACGGTGGTCATGGGCCGGCCGGCGCCCGCGGCGGTAAACCCCGCGGCGCAGCCGTGGTTTTTGCAGGTGCAGCGCGGCGTCGTGCAGCGCCGGGTGCTGCAGTTGCGCTATCGGGGCCGCGAGCGCCGCGAGGAAACCCTGCGCGAAGTCGAGCCGCTTGGCGTGGTGTTTTACGGCGGCGCCTGGTCGCTGGTGGCGTGGTGCCGGTTGCGGCAGGATTTTAGGCAGTTCCTCATCGACCGCATCCGCGAGCTCAACGTCACCGGCGAGACCTTCCCGCACCGGCCGGATTTTTCCCTGGCGGAGCACCTCAAGCGGGAGGCGGAGGCGCACGAGACGCTGCCGGCGCGCATCTGGCTGGCGAACAGCGCGCAGGAACGCGCGCGGGCGGAGAGCTACGCGACCTTGAGCGAGGAAAGGCGCCGGGACGGCGGGGCGGAGTTTTCGCTGTTCACTTATTCCTTCGAATGGCGGGCGCGCGGGCTCATGGGTTCCGGCGCCGACGCCGAGGCGCTCGAGCCGCCGGAGCTGCGCGAGCGCGTGGCGCAATTAGCCCAGGCGACGTTGCAGCGCTACGAGCAGCCGGTGCGGGTGTGAGGAGTGGAGGGCGGCCCTACTTCTTCCCGCGCCTGCGGGACTACGAAGGGCAGGCCATACCCCGCCGTGGCGGTCGCCGAAGCGGCGGGCTGGGACAGCCCGCCCTACTGAAGTCAACCGGTAGGGCGCGCTCTCCGCACGCGCTGGGTGGCTGGCGAGACACCTGCTTTTCCCCATAGGCTTGGCGACGGAGGACGCTCCCCGGGGCACGTCTCCCCCTGCTCATCAGCGAAGATCAGCGCCCATCAGCATTCCAAAATTTTCCTGCGGTCCGAGGCTGCTGACATAAGGTTGTCAGCGCGGGCTGTTAGGCTGGCCGGGCCATGGAAACGACCTCGAAACTCAAAATCTCCGGCGTGGCTTTCACCGGCTACCCTGTCACCGATATCGCCCGGGCGCGGGCGTTTTTCGAAAA
>JBMSWZ010000395.1:0-2350 GCA_049425105.1 Cephaloticoccus sp. | reverse complement strand
CGCAGGATGCGTGCCGGCCGCGGTTCGGGCGGCTGGAGGGCTGGCAATGCTGGTTCGTTTTCTCAAGGACTACGCCGGGTGGCGCGTGGGCGACGTGCGGGAGTCGACGTACCACGAACTCGATCAGTTGCTCCTGCACGGCATCGTGGAGCCTGCCGAAGCGACGACGCAGCCGGCGGCCACGCAGAAGGTGCGACACGCCACCGCGAAGCACGGGGCCCGCACGGCCGACGTTCACCACGACGGGGGGTGAGCCGTGTCGCGTCTAACGACACCATCGCCGTTTCGGGCGGTGCGGCGGATAACGCAGCCGGTCGTCGAGCCGGTGTCGCTGTCCGAGATCAAGCAGCACCTCTCCATCCTGCCGGAACAGGTGGAGGACGACGCCTACCTCATGGCGCTCGTTTCGGCGGCCCGCATCGTGTGCGAGGAACGGCTGCACATGACGTTCACGGCGACCCGCTGGCGGGCGATCGCGACGCGGTTCGGTCAGTGTGCGTGCAGCGGCGTCGAGATGCCCTACCCGCCGTTCCTGGTGGATTACGAACACCCGGTGCAGGTCACGTTCACCGACGCCGACGGTGTCGATCACACGGTGGACGAGGCCGACATCCGCACGAACACCGTGGAATTCCCCGGCCGGCTCCAGGTGCGGCAGACGATCGCAAACCAGTGCTGCGAGACGGCCGCGGTCGTCACGTGGTGGGGCGGCGTGCTGCGGCCTAGCGAGGTGCCGTCGCCGATCCGCGCGGCCATCCGCCGGCTTGTGGGCCGGATGTATTCCGATCGTGGCGATGACGCCGACCGGGCCCTCGAGCAAGACCCAGCGACGGAGCAGCTGCTGGCGGCGTGTTCGTGGATCGGGAGGTATTGATGCTGCCCGCCGGTGTGCTGCGCGAGGTGATCGTGATCGAGCAGCCGGTCGAGGTCCGCAACGCGGTTGGCGAGGCCGTGCAGGAATGGTGCGAATTCTGCCGGCGGCGGGCCGGGGTCGAGGCCGTCGGATACTACGAATCGCAGCGGATGGCCCAGGTGGGCGGCAGCGCGTCGCACGTCGTGCGAATCCGGTACTGCCCCGGGATTTCGGGCGCAATGCGTATCCGGTGGGTCAGCCGCGAAAACCGGCTGCTGTACATCTCCGGCATCGTTGAGCGTGGCCGGCTCGAGGAGCACGAGTTGACCTGCGAGGAACGGGCGTGATGTTCCCCGAGGCGTGGCTGCGAGACGCGATCGAGCAGGCGACCGGCGTGACGGCCTGGCCGGTGGACGTGCCCGAGGGGCACATGCCGCCGTTCGTCGTGTTCGCACGGTCGGCGACGGTGCGAGAGGCCCCGATGGACGCGCCGGGCTTAAGCCCACAGGCGACGTTTGACGTGATGGTGTATTCGCCGCGGTACATCGAGGGGAAAGAACTGGCCGACCGAATCCGCCGGCGCGTGGACAAGTTTACAGGCGAGGCCAAGGGCGTGACCATTCAAGAGGCCGCGCTGATCGACGAACGCGACGGCGAGGTTGTGGAATTCGGCGGCGAGGGCAAGCCGATCTATAGCGTCGAAATGACGTTCCTTGTGCGCTTCGTGGAGGCTATCTGAAATGGCGATCACCGATTCCCAAGGCTCCACGGTCACGTTCAATGCCGTCACGTTCAAGGCCACGTAGGTGTCCGTAACGTTCGGCGGTGGCTCTTCATCCGGTCTCCTTGGCGCGACCGGCGCCACCACACTTCTTGGCAAGCTGACCTACGCAGCGGCCGGGATTTTCATGGTGACGTCTGTCTCCCTCAGTGTGATCCAAGGGAAAAGTGGCAATATCGGCCTCGAGCAGAAACTGCAGGAAAAGTCAGCCGTGGCTTCACCAAGCCCCTCGGCTGCCCCGGATGCTTCCGCCGCGCCGTCGGCTTCACCAAGCCCGGCGCCGACTCAAGCTCCTGCAGCAACTCCGGCGCCGACAACGGCTCCTTGATCCCTCTAGTACGAGACTGGACGCACCTTGCTCAGGTGGTGGAATTGGTAGACACGCTAGTTTGAGGGGCTAGTGCCGAGAGGCGTGCGGGTTCAAGTCCCGCCCTGAGCACCATTTTGTAGTATCCTATGGTCACCGTTTATTGATCGGAGACCCAAGGACATGCAAGCCCGCTACGAAAGATTCCTTTCTCATCACAGCTCTCCCGGAATACATGGCTTGAGATTCATGGTTCACAACACATGTGCCATCATTGCCTCGCTGATATTCATGTTATCCGGGTCACAAACGTCATACGCTGCTGCGACCAAATTGGAACCCCGACCCACACCCGTCATCCTCTGCCTTGGCGACTCTTTGACCGAAGGCTACCAGATCAACCCCGATG